>JBBRJC010000489.1:0-3994 GCA_038220135.1 Bryobacterales bacterium
GTGCATTTATACACTTTTTTCGTAGTCGGACTCAGCCGCGGAACATCAAACGGACAGCCCGTAATGCAGTAGCCGCAGCCAATGCAGTTGTCATGATTGAAGTCCACCGTGCCGTTGTCCAGGCGATTAATCGCACCGGGCGCAGGGCATGCTTTCATGCAACCAGCATCCTGGCAATGCATGCACTGGTACTTCATCATGTTCCACGACATCTTGCCATCATTCTCAAATTCGTTGAACTTGATGAGATTCCAAAAATTGTGCGTCAACTCAGGCTGCGTCTGATAAGTGCCTCCAAACGTGCCCAGCGTAAATTCCTGATCATTCCATTCCTGACAGGCAACTTCGCATGCCTTGCAGCCGATGCACAACGATGTGTCGATGAGCTTTGCAACAGTCGGCATGCTATATTTTCTCCAAATTCACAAGGAAACCCTTGTACTCCGGCGTACCGGAATTGGGATCGTAAACCGATGCCGTCAGGTTATTGATCAGCGGGCCTGAGATGCGGCCAACAAAGCCCCAGTGAATTGGCACGCCCACTTGATACACCGTGCGCCCACTCACTTTCAAACCTCGGAAGCGTTTGGTGACCAGTGCCGGCCCTTCTACTTTTCCGCGAGCTGTCGATAGACGCACCATGTCGCCGCTGGCGATGTTTTTCTCTTTGGCCAATCCGTCGGGGACTTCTACGAAGAAGTTCGATTGCAACTGCGAACTGCTCGCCACGTTCTTCGTCCAATAATGGAAATGCTCGGTCAGACGATAGGTGATCCCAACATAAGGAAAATCTTTCGACTCCCCTAGCTTGTCCATCGGGGCATGAAAGATCTTCGCCATCGGATTGGAATTTACTTCAGGGTGTAGCGAATTCTCGACGGGCGATTCTACCGGCTCATAATGTTCTGGAAATGGCCCTTCCACAAAATCGTTAGTGAAGAACTTGGCAACGCCTTCGGGCAGCATCAAAAAGGCCCCAAGCGCATCGGGCGCGGCATCAGCCTTATAGTCAGGCGAATCGCCAGCCCAACGGCCATTTGCGTATCGAATTGGCGCGCGAGTCTCATCCCACGGCTTGCCATTCACGTCAGCAGAAGCACGGTTGTAGAGGATGCGCCTGTTGGCCGGCCAACTCCAACTATATTGCGGATACAAGCCAAGCCCTGTCGGATCTTCCTGTCCCCGGCGAGCCATCATATTGCCTGCTTCGGTCCAAGAGCCGGTATAAATCCAACATCCACAAATGGTCGTCCCATCGTCTTTCAACTCGCCAAAACTGCTTAGCTGCTTGCCCGTTGTAAGATCGCGCCCATTGATTTCGCGGGCCACCTCAGACAGAATTGGCGAATTGGGCGTGGCGTAATTCCAACCCATATTCATCAGCGGCTCTGGCGATGTGCCGCCTTCCTTTTCGTACAGCGCTCGAATCTTGGTAAACAGTAGTCCAATAATTTCCTGATCTCGCCGAGCCTCACCCGGTGGATCAAGTGCCGCATCTTTCCATTGCAGCCAGCGCGAAGAATTCACAAACGCGCCATCTTTTTCAGCAAAGCAAGAAGCAGGTAGCAGGAACACTTCGGTCTGTACATCTGCAGGCTGACCGGCGGCAGGATAGTATTTCTCCGCCAGCTTTTTCGCATTCCAAAACGCTGCGGTCTCAGTCTCAAAATTCTCGGCCACAATCAGCCACTTCAGCTTTGCCAGCGCGGCCAGCATCTTCGTTGTGTTCGGACCATTGGCAACCGGGTTCATGCCGAAGGAGATGAGGCCATCAACTTTCCCGTTCAGCATACTGTCGAAGAAATAACCCCAGCCCTGGTTTTCGGTCTCACCCGCTTTAGGTATCCACTGATAGCCAAAGCCATTCTCCTTGGTTGCCATATCGCCGTAGTATGCCTTCAGCAGACTAGTCATGAACTTCGGCGTATTTCCCCAGTAATTCAACGAATTCGGGCGCAACGGCTTTGGCGTGTACGCCTTCAGATAATCATCGAGCGTCTGCAAGTTTGCCCGTGGAATCTTCAAGTATCCTGGCAAATTATTCCACGAGCCCATGTCGGTTGAGCCTTGAATATTTGCATGACCGCGCTGCGCATTTACTCCGCCGCCTGGCATGCCGATGTTTCCCATCAGCAACTGCACCATCGCCGCCGTGTGAATCAACTGCACCGAATGGCTATGCTGCGTCCAACCCAACGCGTACAAGATCGTGCCCGACTTATCCAACGCCGCAGCAGAGCAAATAATCTCCGCCGCACCTAAAAATTCATCCGGCGTGCAGCCACAAATATCGGCAACTTTTTCAGGCGTGTAGCGCGAGTAGTGCTTCTTCATCAATTGAAAAACACAGTTCGGGCTTTCCAGAGTTGCGTCTACTTTGGCGTGGCCAGCCCCATCCAATTCATACTGCCAGGTGGCCTTGTCGTAAGATTTCTTCGAGTCATCCCAACCTGTAAAATGGCCGGCTTCAAAACCAAAGCCTGAATTAACCAGAAACGAAGCATTGGTATGCTGCCGCACATATTCGCTCTGATATTTCCCCCTGCTCAGCGAATGATGAATCAGCCCACCCAAAAATGCGATGTCCGTTCCGGAACGAATCGGCACGTAATAATCGGCAACAGCAGCGGTCCGATTGAAACGCGGATCAATCACTACCAATTTCGCTTTGCGTTTTCGACGCGCCTCCATCACAAACCGGAAGCCCACAGGATGGTTCTCCGCCGGATTGCCACCCATCACCAAAACCACGTCAGCGTTGGCCACATCGGTCCAACCGTTCGTCATCGCCCCGCGTCCGAATGTTGCAGCCAAACTGGCTACAGTGGGGCCGTGTCAAAGCCGGCTTTGGTTCTCGTACGGCAATATGCCCAGGCCGAAACGAAATTTGCTCAACAGATAGTTGATCTCGTTCGTATCGGTGCAGCCGCCAATCATCGCGACATTGTTCATGCGGTTGATTGTGCGGCCTTGCGTATCTTTTTCTTCGAAGCCTTTGTCGCGCGCATCCTTGATACGACGCGCCATTTTATCCAGCGCTTCATCCCATGAAATCGCTGTCCACTCAGCAGCCCCCGGTGCACGGTAAAGAGGCTTCGTCAAACGCCGGTCGCTGTTCACAAATTCCTTAAGCGACGCACCCTTTGAACAAAGCGTTCCCCGATTCACCGGGCTTTCCGGATCGCCCTCAATGTGAACAACCGCAGGCTTCACGTTCCGGGACTTATCACCCAACGTATGAATCACCACAGAACAACCAACGGCGCAGTATGGACACACACTGTGCGTCTGCGTGGTCCGCGCGATCTTTAATTCTTTGGCAACCGCAGTTGCCGCAGTAAGGCTAAAGCCGAGCGCCGTAGCGGCAGCAGTCGGCCCACCGGCAATAAAACCTCGCCTTGAAAGTTGCTGAGACATGTACGTTTATGAATCCTATCACTTCGAAGGTATGAGTTGAATTCGTTCTTCAGTCACCGCTTCAACCGCTTTGCGCGTAAACGCCATCTGATGATATTTCCCCGTCTGCCAATCAGCCAATAAATCAGAATAATGTTTACTGTCGGGGTCTCCAACTTCACCGGGCACGTTGGTCATCATTGACCGATCCCAATCCGCAACATCCAAAACCTGACGATAGCTGGCACCATCTGTCTGCCGGAAATTCGCACCCGCAGCCGCATTCACCGTGTTCGCATCACCGGGCCGATGCAGTGGCCCGCGATTCAATTCTGCGCGCTTCAAAGGATGATCGAACTGCAACGAGTGAAAGCGCCCCCACTGCCACTTGTCAATATCAGGCCCCATATTCCGGTTCAAATCGCTGATAGTAAAATCCAACGCTTTTTCCAGCGCCGCATAATTCGGACTTGCCTCCAACATTTCAAGCACTCGTTCCGGCGCCATGCGGATACCCAGTTCAGCCGGCTCCACCAGCAATGCACCAATTCGTGCAAACACCAACTCATACACAAACGCCATTGGCGAATCTGAAGTC
>JBBRJC010000490.1:0-3993 GCA_038220135.1 Bryobacterales bacterium
CACATTCCGGTCAAAAATCTTCGGCGCGTTGCTCGATTTTCTGGTCGCACTCATCGCCCGGCCAACCATACAAATCGAACCCCTGGTGTTAGCTGAACCAAGCCAACGCCCCTTCGAAATCCAACCGGACCAACACGACACTTCCTGATACCGGCAAGGGCAAGCCCGGCCCACTTCATCGAGCACACCCCGCAACCCGACTCGTAGGTCTTTGAAAATTGAATATTGATAAACGGAGGCCCACAAGCCTCCGCGTTCCTTGGCGGCAAGTTCACCGCCACATCAACGGCGGGCGTCTTCAGACCTGCCGCTCCGCCGGTGCTGCCGGGCCTTTCGGTCGATTCGGGCCGGACGGTTTGCAAAGCGGAGCGGGCGCTGGACAAGCAGGGTTACCGCACGCCAATCATCGACTGTATTTGGGGTCAGCAACTGAGCGGCGTTGTTGCCAGATTTCAAAAAGACCGCAAACTTCCAATTACGGACGAGCTTGATTTGGCAACAAGAAAAGCACTCGGCATCCAATAAGCTACATCTCAATTTCGCTGGCACGGAACTTGGCGATGCGTGCAATCAGTTCCGCCGGAACACGCCCGGAGAGAGGGAAGCGAATTGTACTCTTGTTGACTTCGTAAGGAGCCAGCTCTTCCTGAAACTCCGCCAACACGCGAGCCGTGGCTGGGTAGAGCGAGTAATGCTTCTTCCACCCAGCGAAATATAGCATCGGGGCGCCGTGCAGTTTGTAAGTGGGCATCTTGTAAGAGATCACTTCTTCCGCATGGGGCACCGCTTTGCGAATAACATTACGCACCTGCTCCAACACAGGCTGCGCTGCCTCGGGTTGGGCAGTGATGTATTCGTCCACTGACTTGAAATCAGTCTGAGGCATGGTCAGCCCGTCGAACTACTTCCCCGCGATCGGGTAGCCCCGCCATACGTATTGCAAAGCAGCAGGCAAAGTTTGCTGCTTCACGGCGCGGTCAGTATGCCCGGAATTCTTCGAAAAAACAAACTGATAATGATAGCCCTTGGCAGCCAGCTCTCTTGCCATATTTTCATTGGCCAGCACCCAGTCATGATAGCCATCGCGGGAATTTAGATTGTCCCTGTCGCTGACATGCATCCAAAGGCGGATCGGCTTTACCGGGCTTTTGGGAATCAGGTTTTCATGAAACTCCCAAGCGCCGTGCGGAAGCGCAGGGTCAGCGGGCCACTGCTGATTCACGTACGTGCCTGAATAAGTGAGCACGCGATGATACCATTCCGGGTGATACCAGGCCATGATCAACGCAGCCGAGCCACCGGAACTGCCGCCCATGGTCGCACGGCCATTCGGGTCTTTGGTCAACTTCACGTTGTATTGCTTCTGCACCAGCGGCAGCACTTCCTGCTCGACAAACTCAGCGTACTTGCCCGACATTGTGTCGTACTCCAAACCACGCTGACTGCCTTGTCCGTCGCCGCTGCCGTTACCAATCGAAATGGCAATCATCACCGGCACTCGCTTTTGGTGAATCAGATTATCCAGCGCCGTGAACAACCCCTTATCCGGTCCGTCAGCCCCGATGATGAAGGGCGCCGCAGTGCCTGTCACGTACTGCTTGGGAACATACACAGCCACTTTGCGCGTATACGGAGCGGGATGGCTTGAGATCACAGGTGGAGTGGGGTTCGCCGGATCGGGCCGCGTAAACGTACCGGGCACGCGAGCTATTCCGGGATAGAATTTGCTATCGGTCGATTCCATTGTGAAGTTGTAAACCGTTCCCTGCGGCACGCCTTCCACAACCATCATTTCCGGTGCGGGGCTGTACGTAGGGCCGATGATGAAGTTTCCGTCAACGTTGCTTGGGGCGTTGCTGCCATCTGACAATTCCTTGGCTTTGACATAGCCGGGTGTGTTGGGATCTCGGGTGGGTGGGGCCGGTCGCACAGGGCGGGCCGTTGCGGGCGGTGCTGCGGTTGGAGGCGCTGCCGGGGTTTGGGCGATAGCGGGAATCAGCGGGCAAATCACGAACAGGATGATTGGAAGACGGGACATAGGAACGCCTCTTTGGTGGAGAAATCTCATCATCGACCTTATACTAATCCGGGACGGCTTCCCGTCCCGGACCTTTGCGAATGCTCGGTTAGTTGGTAATATCGTGCGTTGTGCTTTCTTCGCGAATCGGCATGTACAGCTTGTACCAATTCTTTTGCGCGTCGGTTCCGGCGTAATTCTTCAAAGCCTCTTCGCTTTCGAATTCCATCGCCACGGCGTGCGTATAGCCATCGCCCTGTACTTTAATCGACTTGATCCAAACCCGCTTAATCTTCGGGTATTCTTCCTGCATCTTCTTGACGCCATCAACCGCAGTTTTAATCTGCGCAGCGGTGGTGCCGGTTTTCCACTTGATAGTTACCACGTGGATCACTGATCCATCAGCAAACATGCTAACGGCAGTGAGTAAGAGAATTGCCAGTGCTTTCTTCATTGTTCAGACTCCTTTGAAATTAGGTTCGGGTTGCGCCTGGAAGCCAGACCAATATTCGCAAACCACGATTGAGTTACCAGGGTTAGCCGCAAGATATTTCAGGCGGCAATTGCCAACGATTGGATGCGAGTCAGCAGGCATGTACTGCTTTAAAAGCGAAATTTCCTGGGACGTTGAATAAACCACCCCATGAACATTGTATTGGTAATGGATGCACGATTCATCGCGATCAGTCACCAGGCCTTCGCCCATTCTGCCGGTACGGTAAACAGAAATACGACGGCGCCGTTCCCGCTCAATTGGATTGCGGCGCCGTTGGATTAAACGATATGCAGTGATTGCGAGTAAGGAAATCGCGCCAGTACCAAGCGCGATCACCTCAATCGCAGTAGTCGACAAATGCATGAACTACTTGCTGAACGCTTTTGCGTGATCCTTCAAAAACTGCTCCAAACCCTTATCGGTGAGCGGATGATTGAACAATGCGTCCAAAGTTTTGAACGGCATGGTCCCGATGTGCGCCCCAAGCATAGCCGATTCAATGACATGATTCACAGTGCGCAACGAAGCCGCCAGCACTTGCGTCTGGTAGCCGTAGTTGTCATAGATGGTGACGATCTGCTGAATCAGTTCAATGCCCGGTGCACCCATATCGTCGATGCGGCCAACGAAGGGGCTGATGATGTATGCGCCGGCTTTAGCGGCAAGCAGCGCCTGGCCAGCCTGGAAGCAAAGGGTTACGTTGACGCGAATGCCCTCGGACGACAATGCTTTACAAGCTTTGATGCCATCGCGAATGAGCGGCAATTTCACCACAATATTCTTGTGGATCTTGGCCAGCTTTAAGCCTTCGGTAATCATTTGGGCGGCTTCGGTAGCAACGACTTCAGCCGAAATATCGCCATCTACGATTTCGCAGATGCGGGCGACTTGCTCTTCAATCGGACGGCCTTCTTTGGCAATCAGCGATGGGTTGGTTGTGACGCCGTCGACAATACCCCAGTCGGCGCCTTTACGGATTTCATCAAGGTTTGCTGTATCGAGAAAGATTTTCATAATATTGAATTCCTACTGCTTAACGAGTTTATTTTCGAGCGTGCCCACACCTTCGATTTCTATGCGGATCGTGGTGCCTGGTTCGATAACGCCAACCCCGGGCGGTGTGCCGGTTGCAATTAAGTCACCGGGTTCGAGCGTCATAAATTGTGTGATGTAACTGAGAATTGTTGGCAGGTCAAAGATCATGTCTGTGGTTGGCGCGTCCTGCCGCTTTTCACCATTCACAAATGCGGTCACACGCAATGCGGCCACGTTCACTTCCGCAGCCGGAACCATCCACGGGCCGGTTGGGCAGAAAGTATCGAAGCCTTTGCCGCGTGTCCATTGGCCATCTTTCTTCTGCAAATCGCGCGCGGTTACGTCGTTGATGCAGGTGTAGCCAAGCACGTATTCTTCCCAATCGGCAGCGGCAATATTGCGCGCCCGCTTGCTGATGATCACACCCAGTTCACCTTCATAGCTG
>JBBRJC010000491.1:0-3966 GCA_038220135.1 Bryobacterales bacterium
TTGCTGCGCCCAACCATTCTGGATGATTTCGGATTGGACGCAAGCATTCGCTGGCTGGCCGAAGGGTTTATGGAACGAACCGGAATTCATGTGGAATATTCGTCGAACTTCTCAGAACGGCTGCCGGACGAAACCGAGACACATTTGTTCCGCATTGCGCAGGAGGCGATGACCAATATCGCCCGCCATTCCGGGGCCACAAAAGTGGTTATCTCATTGCAGTCAAAAGATGAGGCGCTGCACCTTTCAATTGGCGATAATGGACAGGGGATGCCTGAAGAACCAGCGGTTGGAAGGAAAGGGATGGGCATGACTGGCATGCGGGCACGGGCTCGCACGGCAGGCGGCGAATTAACTATTAACCGGTTTGAAGCCAGAGGCGTCTTACTAAATGTTGTTGTACCGAAGTCAGTAGCGAAGAATGAATCAAAAGATCCGCATCTTGTTGGCCGATGATCACGCTGTAGTCAGGAAAGGGTTCCGCATGATACTGGCGGCCCAACCGGATATGGAGATTGTTGGGGAAGCCGGAAACGGCAAAGAGTGTGTCACCATGGCCGAGCAGTTAATGCCGGATATGGTGGTGATGGATGTTGCTATGCCTGAGTTGAATGGCATTGAGGCGACGCGGCGGCTGGCGGCGAGCAATCCCCAAATCAGGGTGCTGGCGCTGAGCATGCATAAAGACTCGGTGTATGTTCGCGAAATTCTACGGGCCGGGGCGCGCGGCTACTTGCTGAAAGATTCCTCGGATGTGGAATTGCTGGCGGCAGTGCGTGCGGTGGCGCGGGGCGAAGGTTATTTACACCCGGCAGTGTCTGAAGCCGTGTTGGTGGACTACCGGCGTCATGTGACGGACCCTCTGGATTTGTTGAGTTCACGCGAACGAGAAGTGCTGCAGTTGATCGCCGAGGGGAAGACGAACAAGGAAATCGCGACCCTGCTGAATTTGAGCGTTTATACGGTGGACGCGCATCGTGGACGAATCATGGAAAAGCTGAATTTGCATTCCACTGGGGAGTTGGTGCGATTTGCTGTACGCAAGGGACTGATCGACTAGTGGGGTGTGACCAAACGAATGGTTACACTTTGTTTTTTCGGGCGGGAGAACTTGCCGATCACTGCGTCCGAAGGGAACTCGCGAATCGCGGGAATGTCCAAGAGATCAATCTAACTGTCCGGCCTTTGGGCTAGCAGTTGCAGTTCCGATCGTTTCTCAGTCGTGAGCTGCTTCATAAACTGGGTCGTTTGAAATCGATGTCATGCTCGGCCTACGGTTTAGGTTCAGCCACAGGCTTAGCTTCAGTCACCGGCTTTGCAGGCTCTTCCTTCTTCTGTTGACGGAAGCGCGGCGCACGAACCACAGGCTTGGCACTGGCTAATTCGCGGTATGCTTTGACAACCTGTTCCTTCTTCGCCGGATCGACAATCAGATACTGATGTTTCCCACCAGCGGATGCGCTGAAGTTTGTCTTCCCTTCCGGCGTTATCGTGACCGTGCCAGACTCAGACATTTTGAAGTACTTTTCATTGGGGCGAATCGCGCTCAATACCGCAGCCATCGCCGTTGTCTCTGCGTCGTAAGGCATCTGCTGATATGCCCGATAAGCATCAGCCACCGGATGATCCTTGGCAAATGCAAAATCCACTTCGATGTTTTCGGCAGGAAAGCGAATCGCCTGCCCAACTTCAGAACCAGTCACAATGATCTGCGTCGGCCATTCGGCAAACAACTTCTTCGCCGCGGCAATGTCCGATTTCACGTTCAACTCCGGCCCGCCGCCAGCAAAGTTTCCAGCAACAATGGCCAGGTAACGCACCTTGCGTGTAATCCAATCCTTTACGCCAGGCAAATCCAGCACCTGCGCCAGATTCGTTGCCGGCCCGGTGACAATCACCATGCAGTTCTGGTCCACTTGCGAGGTAAACGCGTTCCGCAAAAGTGCCGGCACTTCGGCCGTATCTACCAGCGTGTGAATGCCATGTTGGTAGGCAGGTTGCCCTTCGGCATTCTTCTTCGAAAGCGGCACCAGCAGCATTGGCGAATCTTCAGTCAGTTTGCCGTTATCGGCCATTCCCACAGGCAAGTTACGGCCAAACGCCCCGAATGCACCACTCACAGCACCTGCATAGAAACGGCCAATCACTTCGCTGAATGCCGCTGAATGAAGATTCGACTTGCTGACACTTACCGAAATCACACGCGCTTCGTTCTTTCCGTCAAGCCCATAAAGCAAAGCCATAGCCAACGCATCATCAATGCGGCTGCCCATAGCGGAGTCGAAAATGATACCGGCTGGCGGCTTACCTTGACCTGGAAATTGCATGCTTCGCCTAGCTTAAGTTGATGCCATTGAGACGGCCCGTGGCATCGCCAAAATGCTCAGCGTGAACGCCCATGCGATCCATCATCGTCAGGAACAGGTTCGACATCGGAGTTTCTTTGCGAACAACAATCCGGCGGCCCGGCTTGAAGTAGTTGCCGCCACGGCCTGCAATCAGCGTGGGCAGATCTTCGTGATTGTGACGGTTGCCGTCGGTCAGACCGGCGCCGTAAACAATCATCGAATTGTCCAGCAACGAGCTGTTACCTTCCTTGATGCTCTTCAGCTTTTCAACCCAACCAGCGAACTGCTTCACGTGATAAGTGTTGATCTGCGAGACCTTTTCCATCAATTCAGGCTTGTTCTGGTGATGGGTAAGAGGATGGTGGCCATCGGCAATTCCAATTTCACGATAGCTGCGCGAAGTGCCTTCTCGGGTGACCAGGAATGTGAACACGCGGCTCAAGTCAGCCTGCATTGCCACCGTCAGCATGTCGGTCATCAGCTTGAAGTGCTCAGCGAAATCAGCAGGAACGCCGTAAGGCTTTTCCATGCCAGGGTTGATCTGCGCGTTGTCTTTTTCGGCACGTTCCAACTGGCGTTCAATTTCGCGAATTGACGATAGGTATTCCTCCAGCTTGCGCTTGTCGGTTGGTCCAAGATTCGATTCCAGCTTCCGCGTGTCATCAGATACAAAGTCCAAAATGGAACGGCGGAACTTGTTGCGGCGTGCCTTTTGTTCCGGGTTCAAACCGGCATCGGCACCAAACAAGCGTTCAAACAAAACGCGCGGATCAAGCGTCGGCGGCAGAGGCTGCGTCTCGCTGCGCCATGCCAGATTGTTGGTGTATGCGCAGGAATAACCGGAATCGCAATCGCCAGCCTGGCGCGCATCTTCCATGCCTAATTCCAGTGACGGGAAACGGGTTTGATTGCCGATCGCGTTAGCTACAATCTGATCGCAGGAGATTCCGCAATGAATATCGGTGAAAGACTTTTTGGGCTGCACCCCGGTAAGATATGAGCCGCAGCAACGGCCATGGTCACCTGCGCCATCAAGCAGCGCGCGGCCATTGTTGTGCGTCAGATTGCCAAAAACAGTGATGTCGTCCTTGAACGGTTCAAGCGGCTGCATGATACGCGAAAGCTTGCCCAGCTTGCCTTCATAATCAAGATTCCAGTTGCGGATGTCCATGCCGTTGGGCACGTAAACAAAGCCCATGCGCACAGGTGCCTTGCCCGGAAGTTGCGAGGCAAATGCCGGAGCCATCGCATCCAAAACTGGAAGTGCAATGGCCGTTCCCAGGCCTCTTAGAAACGTTCGTCGTGGAAGCGCCTTACCCGTGATCATCGCTGAGCAATCTCCTTCTTCACCAATTCGCCTCGCCGCATCTGGAATGGCAGGCTCTTTACGATTTCAAATACCAACGTCTGGAAAGGATAATTGGCCTTTGCCAGCTTCTGGTTGATCTCATCAACCGTACGCCGATCATAGCGCTCAAGTCCTCTACCTAAAGAGTATGTCAACATTTTCTCTGTAATGCAGCGGGCGAATTCCGGAAGCTCATCCTTCAACAACGTCCGCATTTCAGCAGGCGTTGAAAACTGCTTTCCATTGGGGAATGTCCCACTCACATCCAGA
>JBBRJC010000492.1:0-3962 GCA_038220135.1 Bryobacterales bacterium
AGCGTCTGAAATTCCAACGAAAGATCCGCTTGAAGGATCGATTGTTCGGAACTGGCCGGTAGGACCGCCAAGTGGCAGCCAATCGATTGTGGTAGCGGTAACGTTGACCGACCCATTTGTGTTGAACTGCCCAGTGAGTACTGCAGCATTGAGCGAGCCAACCGGGCCCAAGCTTGCAGCATAAAATTTGAGAGAGCGTAGGTTCATTTCTATTTTCCTCCGAGAAAATGTTTTACTTCGTCTGTCCGCGCGTGATCAGATCGAGTGAGCGCCTTTAAACATCATTAAATTCAAAGGCAGATTTAGGTATCTCCCCTCTAAGGTATTCACCTTACCACATATCACTTTGATTGCCAAAAGTCTTCGAATTGCAATACATCAGCTAACATGTTGAATTGGAACGAGATAGGACATCTGTCTGGACTGTATAGATTTGTTACCGATGTAACAGTGGCCATATTTGGTCAAAAAGAGTGGCAATATGTCGCCACCTGCCTTGTTACGGTATTAGGATTTGTCATCAATGAAGGATGACACTTGCATGTTTACGTGGAACTGAAGCCAAGTATTTGTTTGCCTATCTGGCTGGAAATTTGGAATCAATACTATTTTCCATCTTGCGTAATGGTGCTTTTCTAACTTGCAGTTTGCCCGTCAAGACACTCAATAGCATTTTGGGGTCCAACGTAGGACAAGTATTTTTTCGCATAGACACAATTCGGAATCGCGTACAAAATTGCAAAATTAATGCATTCAACTGGCGTTCCTCCTCTGATCCTTTCGACTGCTACCCAAACAGCCTGCCATTTCTAGCTCACATTCACGGCTCCCCAGCCATGTTTGCGATTCGGATTTTAATTTAGAACGCCGGAATGTTTTTGACAACCGCGCGGACTTTGTCTTTAGAAAGTTGCTGGCCAGCAATTTCTCTTTCTGTTTCAAAAGTAGCGCATAGCTTCAAAGTGCTACCCGATCGATTTTGGCATGTTCATGAAAACAAGCTAAATTGAGCTGCGAAGGTCAAGTGATTCTATTTCTTTCGATTCGCGGTTGGCGGATTTGGGTTCGTTTGGTGGAAGGGCGGAAGTGGCAATTGGCTTTGTTTATACACTTGCGGAAAAGATGCAGGATGGGAGTGGCAAACTGAGCTATTGGGGAGGTGCAATTTCGCCGTATCGGCTTTTAAAATACAAGAGTGGATCGCCATCACTGAACTCTGATCGTAAAACTTCACCAATAAAAATATCGTGATCGCCTGCTTCGATGACGTTTTCCAGGCGGCATTCAAAGTGCGCTAAAGCCTCTTCAAGCAAGGGTACTCCATGGCTGCCAGGCTTCCAGTTTACACTTTCAAAACGGTCTTGCCCACGGCCTGAAAAGCGATTCGACAATTCCTGCTGCGAGGCTGCTAATACATTGATTCCGAAGTGTTTGGCGCTGCGGAAAAGCTCGATAATGTTGGCCTTACGGTCAATGCAAATTAACACGAGCGGAGGCTCTAACGAGACACTTGTAAACGAGTTGGCAGTGAAGCCGTGCGGGGTGCCATCTGGGGCTATTGTGGTAGAAATCGTGATGCCTGTGGCATAGCGTGCACAGGCTTGGCGAAAGGTAATCTGAGCGTTGGCCGGAGAGAGCATCTTGACAATCGTATAACCCTAATCCTATCATGGAGTTTACTGGCTCTGTCTAGTTGTTGTCTAACACCCCGGGCCAGGAGGTTTCCTTTGATCAAACTCGACATTATCAACGAAGTCGTTAACCGTACCGGCATCACAAAGACGAAAGCAGAAATGGCTGTTGAAACTGTTTTTGAAAGCATGAAGCGGGCACTGACCCAGGGAGAACGCATCGAGTTGAGAGGCTTTGGAATCTTCAACGTGCGTCCGCGCAAGACTGGAATTGGCCGTAACCCACGCACTGGCGCGGAAGTTGCCATTCCTCCGGGTAAAGCTGTGCGCTTCAAGCCAGGCAAAGAACTGCAAAGCCTGCAATAGCTTTTATTAGAAACCCACGTGCAACCCGTTAACAGGGCGAGGCACTCCACCGGCCAGATAGTTGGGGCGGTATCCCTTTTTCTGCTCACATTCCTGACAACGGCAACGGTTGGTGCCAACCTTGCGATCAAGTTTGCCGCCAACCGGCCAGCCGTTGAAATTGATGAAGATTTTCAGTTTTTCCTCAATATATGCAATAATCCTGAGTTGCTTGTTCAAGGTATACCGTTTGCGCTGACCCTGATGACCATTCTGCTGGCCCATGAAATGGGCCACTACATTACCTGCGTATTTTACGGAATTGACTCAACACCGCCTTACTTTTTACCCTCCCCTTTGTTGACGGGCACGTTTGGAGCCTTCATTCGACTGCGCTCCCCAATTTACGCGATGAAGCAATTGTTCGATGTCGGTATTGCTGGCCCTTTAGCTGGTTTTGTTGTGTTGGTGCCGGCGCTGGCCATTGGAGTTTCCTATTCTCGCGTGATTCCGGGCTTGGCCGAGCAAGGCGATTTGTTATACAGCACGCCGCTTTTGTTACGAGGTCTCGAAGCGTTGCTGTTTCCCGGGGTTGCTACTGCCGATATTTCGCTGCATCCCATTGCGCGAGCCGCCTGGGTGGGGATGTTTGCCACTGCCTTGAATTTACTGCCGATTGGCCAACTGGATGGGGGCCATATTCTCTATTCGTTTTTTAGCCGTTGGTTCAAATATTTGTCACGGGGCTTCGCGTTACTTCTCATTCCGGCGGGTTTGTATTGGACGGGGTGGATTGCGTGGGGCATCTTCTTTTTGTTTACTGGATGGAAGAGGCCGATGATTTATGACACTTCCGGCCTTGATGGAAAACGCCGCTGGCTTGGCGTTTTGGCGGCCATCGTTTTTCTATTGTGTTTTAGTTTACAACCAATTCGGGAAGGGCTGACGGGGAAATGAAGATTTCTGCCACCATCATCACTTATAACGAGGAGCGCAACGTTGCACGCGCGATTGAGAGTTTGCGTTCGGCTGACGAGATTGTTGTAGTGGATTCCGGATCAAGCGACCGCACCGTGCAGATTGCGCAGCAACTAGGTGCACGGGTGGTTGAACAGCAGTGGCTGGGTTATGCGGGGCAGAAAAACTACGCAGCCGATCAAGCTTCTCACGATTGGATTCTGGCTGTTGATGCCGATGAAGCACTGAGCGAAATACTGGAAGCCGAGATTTGGCAACTCAAGAAAAACGGCCCACAATTCGATGCCTATTCGATGCCTCGGATGGCGCAATATCTGGGGAAATGGATTTTGCATTCTGGCTGGTATCCCGATCGTAAGGTTCGATTGTACAACCGGCAAAAGGCTAAATGGGTTGGCAAGTACGTCCATGAAAGTGTGCAGGTGAGTGGAACGGTGGGGCGATTGGATGCCAATCTGCTGCACTTCACCTGTCAATCGTTATCTGAGCATTTGCGGACGATGGACCGCTACACGACGCTTGCCGCGGAAGAGTTAGTGGCGCAGAGGCGCAAAATTGGCTGGTATCAATTGGCGATTGATCCGGCATGGACTTTCTTTCGTACGCTGATTTTGAAACGCGGGTTCCTGGATGGTATGGAAGGGATGGCGATCGCCTGGATGGGGGCAATTTACCAGTTCCTGAAATTTGCGAAGGCGCGCAATATGAAGTCCGGGCGGGAGCCGTAGCGTGCGCGTGCTGCATGTGGATTGTGGCTTTGGTATGCGTGGGGGACAGTGGCAGGTGCTGCGCCTGGTTGATGCCGAAAGGGCGGCTGGTTGTGATGCGACGCTGATGGTTCCGGCCGGATCTGAATTGATGCGGCGTGCGAGTGGCGCGATCGCGTTTTCCCCATTAGCGTTGTGGCGTGAGTCGCGGCGGCATGATGTAGTTCATGTGCATGATGCGCGCGCACATACTTGGGCGGTGATCTGTTGCGTAAGGCCGCTGGTTGTGGCTCGGCGCGTT
>JBBRJC010000493.1:0-3960 GCA_038220135.1 Bryobacterales bacterium
ACTATGGGCTCGCCGCCGATGTAATCGACAACCGTCAGCGAGTCTTAACCGCAGCCTTTGAACTGCATCCCGAGCGCTTCGTACGCAAACCACCGCAACACGCAAAGCTTCCGGAAGCTGTTTGGATCAACCCGCCTAAGCTAGCTCCGCTGGACACAGCCGGTAGTCACTAATTAATGCGGGCAGGTGTCTCAAACTTGTTGACAAATTCCGATCTTGAGAAAGCAAAGAGTTTATATCTGGAAGCACACGCCGAAGGGAATGAGTTGTCTACTTCGAATTTAGTGTCAATATACGAACAGCTTGAAGACATTGAAACAGCACAGCGATTTAAGAACGAATGTATTGAGCGTAAAATTGGGATTTATGGCGAGCATTTGCGAGATCAGGACGAAGAAAGAGATTCCTGGACGTAGGAACCGAAACCTTCGACATCTGGGACGGGGGTGTCAACTCTGCAATTAACATCTGTAACGTAGACTCATTCCGCCTCATACTTAAGAATAGGTAGTGCTTATCGGAGAATATCACATTGTTACATGAAGTTTTGCATATGTTGGTTAAAGGTGATCATGATGAGATAGGTGATTATTTAGGAGTTCCAAATCCTACTTATACTGGTCGGACCTTGAATGATATTCTCAAAGAGAAATGTGGTCAAAAATAAGATGAGAGTACTTGCAATCTTTTTGATGCTTACGGGGTTTTCATTTGGCGCAGAGTTGATATATTTGTCGAGGCATTTGTCAGTAGCGCAAGCTACATGTATTTTTCGGGACCAATTAGAAGGACAATTACCTGAATCGGTTGAAGGCATTGCACAACAATTGTGGGTTTCGTTTGGAAGTGTAAAGCCCCTGCTTTTTAGCCTGCGTTGTGTTTACGCAAAGCAGGACTCGAACCTAATTAATTCTACGCCCTTCACTTATGAACGAGAATATCTTATGGATAGAGGACGTTTCTCAGCGCTTAAAGCTCAACGTACACGGCTTGCTGAATATGTCCGTCACAAAGATGCTTGGTGGGTTCGAGAGGTTGATGCGAAGGGGAGTGTTTCAATGCATATTGGGGGACGGATTGCTGGATCCATTTTTCAACAACTTAACAAATCCATTCAACTTGCCGGTGTGAATGTTAGGATTCATGACAATATGCCTGGCAGAAGTAGCATACAATTCGCATACTTGATTTCAGGTGCTGCTGGAACTCGGGATTCGTTGCTTCGCCTAGCAGGTCATTGGTTAGAAGAAATCGGAGACCTTGGCGAATTCCAAACCAAGCTTCTAGTTGGCACTGAGCCATTCGGAATTATAAGTGAATTACCCGGCCACTTGCCTTTTTACACCACCTATGAATTTCCTTCCCTCGTAAAATATAATGCTTCGCCATTGATGGCGTGCTTTAAACCTTACTTAGAAGAGAGGTATTCATGTTGGCTGAAACCGATCGGTTCGATTGACTGGGACGTCAATAGTTCGGAACCTTAAGAAATTCTATTGCCTTCTATATTATTCCGCGCCCAACAGGACATGTTCCGGCACTGGGGTTCGATCTCCGTCAGGGGGGAAGAAACTGGGTCGGTGGAAGAATCTGGGACGGGGGAGTCAACTCCGCAATTAACATCTGTAACGCCCCTGCCCCTCAACCTCCTCTAGTACTCCCGGCACGCAGTACCAGCCAGAGCGATCACGCCCCAATGCCCGATATTTCTCGTTTCCTTCCAGCAGCTTACAAACCCATCCACGCAGCCCCCTCCAGACCCCTGCTACTCTCGAAACCAGAAAAGGCAACCCACTGCGGTTGACTTTCCCATTTCAAAACCCAAGGAGCCCGCCATGTCCACCGCTGCACAAATCACCGCCAACCAACTCAACGCCCAATCATCCATCGGCCCACGCACCGCCGAAGGCAAATCCATAGTCTCTCAAAACGCCTCAAATCACGGCCTAACCGCCACCTACCCCGTAATTCGCACCCCGGAAGAACAAACCCAATTCGACGAAATGTCCGCCGCTTTCCTAGAAGAACTTCGCCCCTACACCCCGTCAGAACAAACCCAATTCAAGCAGCTTATCCTGGCCGCCTGGAATATCGACCGCTGCCATCGCCTCGAAGCCGAACTAGCCGACGCAACCGGAATCGACCCACTCCTCGACGAAACAGCCTACAAAACCCTCGCCCGCATCGAAGCCTACCGCTTCCGCGCCGAGCGCCTCTTCCACCGCAACCTTAAGGAATTAAAGACCCTAGACAAGAATCGCTACATCCCGCAAATCAAACCCAATTTCCCAACGCCCATCTACTCCCGCAGCCCCCGCACCACTCCAAAAATAGGCCGCAACGAGCCGTGCCCCTGCAAATCCGGCAGAAAATACAAATTCTGCTGCATCGACAGCCAACCAACCCAATCCTCTGCAAGCGACCAGTTGTAGGTGAAACATAAAAATCAGGCAATCTGGAAATCCGCGTTGGTCCACAGGCATGGCGAGTGGAAAAGCTCTATTGACGCAATGAAAGGTAAAGTAACGCAGCGCAACCAGCGACCGCAAGGCTTCGCAGTGTAAGTGCGAGTTCCAGAGGCATAACTTACCCGCTGCCTGCAAATTCAAACAGTCCCTCAACTTTTTAAACTATATTTCCAGCCTTATCAGCCACCTGCAAAAATCGAGCGGGTAGCTCTTACTGCCAATGCGCAATTCTAGTAGCGAGAGATAACCCGTTGGCCAACGTCCTCTCGCAACAAAAGCCTTCGCCCGCCGCAAGGCAAACGAAGGCTCTCGGATCGATTCGAGTTTATACAATTTAGCTCGACCGGCACATGGAAAACCCCGCGCGTTCTACGGTTGGGGAACCGGAAAAACGGGCTGGTAAAACCAGCAAGGCTGCTGTGGTGGGCAGTCCTAAAGGGAGAAGTGTGTCCGGTCAGGCTGAAACGGCTACATCGTCTTCGTAACTTTGCTCAAGGTGCGCGGCTCGTCGGGGTTGTACCCCTTAATCTGCGCCAGATGCGCGGCAAATAATTGCGCCGGAACTATATACGGTATCGGCGTGAACAGTTCGTTCGGCACAGCACTGTTTTGCTGCAGTTTCGCCGGCACAGTAATGATGCGTGTGCCGATTTTCGCAGCTTCTGTATTACTCTGATCGGTAATGATTAATGACTCGGCTTTAAGCCCGTTCAGCTTTTCGATCATCTCTTTCATCGATGGCCAGGTAACCCCGTAAGGAGCAAAAAGGAATGCAGGGAACGCCGCTTCAATCATCGCAATTGGGCCGTGCAAAAAGTCGGCCGAAGAAAAACGCTCGGCCACCACATAGCTGGTCTCCATCATTTTCAGCGCAAATTCAAAAGCGTTGGAATAATTCAACCCACGGCCCACAACCACGGCATGGTCCATGAAACGATAGCGTTCAGCACGTTCGCGAATTTCGTCGTTCAGCGTCAACGCCGCAGCAGTCCAATCAGGCAATTGCCGCAAGTCGTCCAGGTCGATGTCCGCACCCAACGCATAGGCAATCATGTAGAAAGCCAGCAGTTGGCCGGTGTAAGTTTTCGTGGCCGCCACCGATTTTTCGCGATTCGCGCGCACCAGAAACGTATGTTCAGCAAGCTTCGCCAGCGTGCTATCGGGCTCATTCGTGACGCCGATCGTGAAGGCACCCTGCTCGCGCGCGCGTTCCAGAACCAGGTTTGTATCGGTCGATTCACCCGATTGCGAAACCGCTATAACCAGCGCGTCGGTATAAGTAACCTTCGCCCGGTACAAGGTGAAAATGGAAGGAGCAGCTAATGAAACCGGAATCCCCGTGGCGATTTCCAGCAGATAGCGGCCAAACTGGGCAGCGTTATCAGAGGTACCCCGTGCCGCAAGAATAATGAACTTCGGCCGTCTGGTGGCAAGGTACTTCTTCAGTTTTTCAATCGAGCGCAACTCGGCGCGGAAGGTTTTGGCAAGGGCC
>JBBRJC010000494.1:0-3957 GCA_038220135.1 Bryobacterales bacterium
GTGAAACTTCTGAACCACGCGACGGACGCGCTTTTATCGCCTATCTGAAGCGGCTCAACCAATCCTTCCAATTCCCGTTCCCGGAGGCCAATCAATGAGCGAGAAAGCTACTGAACCCGATTCACTGAATAACACTAATCCCGACATGATCTTTGCCCTTCACGCAGCGGCCATGCGTGAAACTTCTGAACCACGCGACGGCATCAGCCCGGTACATGTTTCATACATTGTCCCCACCGACCGTGGCCGTGCTCTTATTGCCTTTCTGAAGCGGCTCAACCAATCGTTCCCGTTCCCGGAGGCCAATCAATGAGCGAGAAAGCTACTGAACCCGATTCACTGAATAACACTAGTCCCGACATGACCTTTGCCCTTCACGCAACGGCCATGCGTGAAACTTCTGAACCACGCGACGGACGCGCTTTTATCGCCTATCTGAAGCGGCTCAACCAATCCTTCCAATTCCCGTTCCCGGAGGCCAATCAATGAGCGAGAAAGCTACTGAACCCGATTCACTGAATAACACTAGTCCCGACATGATCTTTGCCCTTCACGCAGCAGCCATGCGTGAAACTTCTGAACCACGCGACGGCATCAGCCCGGCACCTGTTTCTTACTTGTTGTGCTGCTTTTTCTGGCTCCTTTGGGGCGGCTGGTATTTGGGCTACTACGGTGGCGAATGGAGCGGCAATGGTTTGGCGGACCGTTCTGCTGGCGGTCCGGCAATTGCCGCCCCACCTCAAAATCCCATGGTTCTTGGGAAAGAAGTTTTCGGTTCCTGCATGCAATGCCACCAGGAGAATGGAAAGGGCGTTGAGGGCAGTTATCCACCGCTCGCCGGGTCAGAATATGTGCTTGGCGACAAACGCAGGCTGGCCGCCATTCTTCTGAACGGACTGACTGGAGAGTTTGTGGTGAAGGGCAAAACCTATAACTCTGAAATGCCCTCCTGGGCTGTTCGAGATGATGAAGAAATTGCCGCGGTACTCACTTATGTGCGCGCCACATGGGGGAACAAGGCGGATCCAGTATCAAAAGAATTCGTATCCGCAGTGCGCAAAGAAATTGATGGCAAGGGTGGTTGGAAGGCCGCTTCGCTAGAGGCGTTTGCAGCATCCGCCCCACCAGCGGCAGCAACTCCAGCTACGCCACCGGCCACGCCGCCGGTTGCAAAGTAATTCGATGCTCATCGATCTGGCCGAGTCAAAAAAGCAGGCATCCGAAATCGCTTGCGCCTGTTTGGAAGAAGCACCCGCCTCGCTATGGTGGCGCATAGGAGGGGGTGCTTTTCTGGCCATGAACGGCATGGTTTTCAGCATGGCGCTCAATGGTTCTGATGTCACTAGAGAAGAACGCTACTCCCTGGAATTGACCATCTTCTTTGTCGCCTTGCCAGTCTTTGTATTACTGAGTAAAGAGTTTTTCCAGGCAACCTGGCAGGCCGTCAAACGCCGCCAGTTATCCATCGAAATGCTTTTTCTCATTGGCATTGTCAGCAGCCTTGCCGCATCCGCATTGTTCTTCATTCGCGGAACCGGCAATGGCTATGCTGACGTTGCCGCTATGCTTTTAGTGATCTACGCCTTGGGACGGCAAATCGGTGCGTACGGCAAGCAGCGAGTGCTCCAATCATGGGAACAGTGGTCGCCCACCAAGCGGCTCGCCCACCTCATCACCGGCAATTCAGTCCCTGCTTCCGCTATTCAACCCGGCGATGCGATTCGTGTCTACCCCGGGGAAGTCGTGCCGGTCGATTGCCGCATTATCGCGGGCTCCGTCTTCCTCCATGAAGCCTCAATGACTGGTGAAAGTCTGGCCAATGCTAAAGCGATTGGCGACACTGTGCTTGCAGGCTCATTTCCGTTAGACGCATCATTTGATGCGGTGGCAACAGCACCCGCAGGCGACAATCAAATCGATCAGGTTCGTGCTCTTGTGGAATCCGGCCTGTCGCGCCCCGGTCAGGAGCAACTGCTTGCCATGCGCGTTTTGCGCTGGTTTGTACCGATCGTCGTCGCCGTAGGTGCTGCCACTTTCTTATGGCATTCTCGAACGATGCCCTGGGATCAGGCGGTATTCATCTCGCTCGCCGTTGCTGTTATCGCCTGCCCCTGCGCCTTGGGCTTTTCCACGCCACTCGCAGTTTGGACTGCCATCGCCAGACTTCGCGAACTGGGTATTGTGGCCCGTTCCGGCGACGCGGTGGAACGGCTTGCGGAAATAGACACCATCGTTTTTGACAAAACCGGTACGCTGACTTTGCCTGAAGAATATTCGGTCGCCTGGGACGTCTCGCCCCTGTGGGGTTACCGCATTAACGAACTTCGTTTCCTGTTGCGTGAGGCAGAACTCGCCAGTCGCCACCCGCTTGCCCGCACGCTAGCACCCCTTTGGGATGGACCTGTCGATCCCACCACTGTCTTACGCCAGGTTCGTCTGTTGCCGGGCTCTGGTATTGAAGCTTCGTTCACTGACGGCCGGATCCTGTTTGCTGGCACCGGCGTTGATCAGCAAATCCTGGTGCGAGTTGATGGCGAACTTGCTGCAACTATCACCCTTACCGAAAAGCAGGCCAGCGGTGTTAGTCCTGCCATAAAGGCGCTGGAACAACTCGGCATTCATGTCGTGCTCGCAACCGGTGACTCGGCTGAACGAGCTGCGGCAATTCCGATTGCCACGCAGCTTTCTCGTCAGAGTCCTGCGCAAAAACACGCGCTGCTCGAACAACTCGAAGGGCAGGGAAGAAAGGTGCTGTTTGCCGGCGACGGCCTCAACGATTCTGCCGCAATGGCCTGGAGCCACGTCGCTTGTGCCGCCCCGGATTCTGCCGATTGGGTGCGTGACCTAAGTGCTCTTGTCTTTCTGCATCGTGATTGGAGCCAACTGGCAGGGGCTATCGCCATTGCCCGCAAGACGCGTCAGGTTGTCCGGACCAACATCATCTTTTCGCTCGCTTACAATGCTGTTGGAATTGCAATTGCCGCAGCCGGCCTGCTGCATCCGCTTGCATCGGCGCTCATCATGATGGCTTCCAGCTTAACCGTGATTATCTACTCAATGCACTTGATGGATTGGGAGCCCGCCGAATGAAGCCCGCGTGGATCTATTGGCAATCGCCCTCGCCTGTCCGAACCCACATCATCTTTTCGCTCGCCTATAATGCCGTTGGAATCGCCGTTGCCGCTGCCGGCCTTCTGCATCCGCTGATGGCTTCGAGCCTAACCGTGATTATCTACTCAATGCACTTGATGGATTGGGAGCCCTCCGAATGAAGCCCGCGTGGTTCATTTTTCCAAGCGTACTCCAACTCGTATTGCTCTATTGGCAATCGCCCTCGCAAACTGCGCTTGCCGCTGGCATCGGCGTGGTGCTGATTCTTTCGCTGTTCGCCATTACCCGAAATCATTGGGACGCACATCTCGACATGATCCTGATCATGCTCGCCCCTGGCGGTCTCGGCATGTTGCTGCCGTTATTGTTTATGCGCGGGCCGCTTTGCCATAGTCAGAATAACCCGCTGGCTTTCCTTTGGATGAGCCTTGGCATGTTGCTTTTTTCCGCACCGCTCAGTTGGTTTCAAGCGCGCTGCATTCTTGAAGCTCGTCGACTGGGGCGTGGGATGCAGGTCCTACTGCTGGACGTTGTGGGCATGCAAATCGGTATGACTTTGGCTCACCTGCCGATGACCCTGCTCCCTATGGGTGACCCGCGTGCCGCCTGGTTGCACCATGCGTCCATGTTGGTTGGCATGCTGCTGGGCATGCTTTGTAGTATGCTTGCCGCTCAGATCTATTCTGCCACTCCCCGGCATCAATGACGTCAACCACCACGATCAGCAATTTCTTAAACTCCAGCGGCTTTGTAATCTTAGCCTGAATTACGAAGTTGGCCGGTGAGTTAGATTCCGGTGCCTCGGATCGATTTCGTGCCACAGGGATATTCATAACTGCCTGGGCC
>JBBRJC010000495.1:0-3954 GCA_038220135.1 Bryobacterales bacterium
CGTTCGGTTTCTTCTTCTGCAATTGCCGAGGAACGTTACCGTTGTCGAAGCTGGCTGATTCACGAATGATCGCAGCAGACGCGGATTGAACAGGTTTCAACACGATTTTCTCAGACTGCAGCAATTCAAAGGAAGCTTGTAAATAGGCTCCTGCCTTCTTCATTGCCGCAGCCATTAGAATATCGTTGGCCGCCTTTGTGATCTTGGTGATTTCCTTTTTCTTGGTTTCAATCCTGGCTTCATGTGCTTCCAACTTATCTCGATCTTCTTTCGGTGCCAAAACGTATTCGTGCCATTTTGCAACAACCTTGAAGTTCTCCATGGTTTTCGTACTCTTGAAAATTCCAGCAAGCGAGTAATAGTCGGCGGTCGGGATAGGGTCAAATTTATGATCGTGACAACGGGCGCAGCCTACGGTAAGGCCCAAAAATGCTCGCGCGGTTGTATCTAACTGTTCGTCGACGATGTCCATTTCCATTTTTACCGGATCATCTTCAGCCAGCATTTTGGCGCCCAGCGTGAGAAATCCGGTTGCTGTCCAACGCTCAAAGTTGGTCTTTAAGTCGTCGGTTTTCGGCAGCAGATCTCCAGCTAGCTGCTCATGCACAAATTGATCGTAAGGCTTGTCTTTATTGAATGCCTGAATCACATAATCGCGATAGCGCCATGCGTTTTTGTACACCAGATTTTCATCCAGGCCATTAGAATCGGCATACCGCGCAACGTCAAGCCAATGTCGTGCCCAGCGCTCACCATAACGTGGCGAAGCCAGTAGCCGGTCGATGACCGTTGCAAATGCATTGGCTGAATTGTCAGCTAAGAAGGCTTGCACTTCAGCCGGTGTTGGCGGCAAACCTGTAAGATCATAAGTCGCACGTCGCAGCAGCGTCCGTTTATCAGCCGGTGGCGCTGGCGAAATGCCCTTGGCTTCGAGGGCGCTCAACAGGAAGGAATCAACTGGCGATTTCGCCCAAGTCTTGTTCCCGGTTGTAGGCGCCCCACTTGCGACCGGAGGCACGAATGCCCAATACTTTTTCGCCGCCTGTTGCTGCGCGCTGGCCGTACCCCACGGCGCACCCATCAGAACCCATTGTGTAAGTACAGCAACTTCAGGGTCCTTCATTTTGCCTGCCGGAGGCATTTTCAAATTGCCCGCAGTGTGTCGCACGGCATTGAGTAAGAGGCTTTCAGCCGGCTTGCCAGAAACGATCGCAGGACCTCGGGACCCGCCTTTTAACAGGCCTTCGCGCGAATCAAGGCGCAAGCCACCGGCCGGATTGGCAGCCGCATGACACCCCTGGCATTGTTGAATCAGCAAAGGCCTGACATTTTTCTCAAAGAAGTCGGCACTATCGGTTTGCGCCAGACACACAAATGCCGATGCTAAAAACAAAACAGGAAAACGCCACAATCGCATGAGTTGATTTTATAACAACCGCAATGCCGGTGGATGCCAGCACTTTAACGCTGACTCATTTCGTTCTCAAAATGTTGCTTCGCTCACTACGGCTTCTGCTTTTCAGGTGCTGCTGGCTTGTCCTTCCTGTGGGGCGACAGTGCGCGGCTGAAACGATGTGTACAAGGCAATCCCGGCAACAATCACATTTGATGCCACCACCGGGTAGGCCGAAATCATCAATCCATAGGCAATCCACAAACATGCAGCGCCGGCCTGCACCCTTCTCAGCACCGTCTGCTCCTTAAAGAAGTACGAGGATGCAAACAACGCGGTCGCAATCCAGCCAATTGATTCCAGCATTAGGAAACCCCCACCGCGCCTGTGGCGGCATCATCACTGCGGCAGATGGTCAATGAATCAGTTCGCACCTTGTCCCATTCCCGCAGGAAGAATCCCTGCGCCTCAAAAAAAGCTCGAATCCTGGTTGTATTCCAGCCCACAATATCCTCCAGTACAGGCACCAGTACGCTCAAAGCATCGTCACTCAAAATAGTGCGGCGCGCGATCTGGTTTAAATATTTGTTCTCTGAAACGGCTACCGTTAAACCGTCCAGCCGGTTCACGTGCATCATCACATGAACGTCGGAACTGCCATCGCCAACATAGACGATGCGGTTCGGACTCACAGGCAACGTGGCGCGCAACCGGTCAAGCTCGGCAACTTTTCCATAGCCTGCCGGAACGGAGATGATCGATTCAATTTCACCTGTCTCTGAATCGTAACGAAACTTTGTTCCGAAAATATGGTCGTTCGGCACAATTCCCTCAAGAGCAGACTGCACCACTTCCTCAGGCGCGGCGGAAATAACATAAAACGAAAAACGATGCCCATCAATATCCTGAAGCAATCGCGACAGCAGGCGAATGTTTTGCTTCAACCGGATCTTCTTGCCAACTTCAATCAAATGTTCCTTCCGGACACGACGGAATTCCGGGTCGTGCAAAAGTAGATATGCTAACTCGCCACCTTGTTGAATCAAATGAATCTTTGACAATCCGTCGGTTCTTTCCATGAAGTTGGGTATTCCCAACATTTCGCTCAGCACTACACCGGAATCATGAAAACTGAGCGTTTGATCAAAATCACTCACCAACATGTACTCTTTTATCCTGGTTTCACGGTCCACTTGCATTTGTAATATTTCTCCTTATATAAATTGCGTGAAATCGGCTACTGCTAACTTGGATGCACCAATTTCCATTATAGTTGCTATAGCTGCTGGAAAAGCGGTAATATCAGCTTGTGCAACGACAGCCCCTCCACGGTGAGCACCCAATCCCCAAGTACCAACAGGTGTTCGACTCCTTATCCCACGACATTTTAACTGGCCGCTATAAACCCTCTGCCAAATTACCCAGCGAAGCTGCCCTTGTCCAACAGTTCAATACCTCCCGCATCACCATAGGCCGGGCACTGCGTGAACTCTCCACTCGCGGACTGATTAATCGCATCGCCGGCTCTGGCACCTACGTCCGCGGTCCGGAACATTCTCCTAGTGGAATGTTGTTTGGGCTGCTGTCCCCGACCTGGGCCATACCGAGATTTTTGAACCAATTTGCCAGGGCATTGCCAGCGCGCCTGCCTCATCGGAACATGCCTTGCTCTGGGGACATGCTGCGCCCGCCGATGCTTCGCCCCACGCTCAGGCATTACGGCTTTGCAACCAATACGTCGACCGAAAAGTGGCCGGGGTATTTTTTGCGCCACTCGAACGCGGGGAACTCTCGGAGGCAACCAATCGCGAGGTTGTTGCCCGGCTCGAAAATGCTGGCATTCCGATTGTCCTTCTCGACCGCGGATTTGAACCGTTTCCAAAGCGCAGCCGCCACGATCTTGTTGGCATCGACAACCGTCTGGCAGCATATACAGCCACCGCACACCTGCTGCAGGCGGGAGCACCGCGAGTTTCCTTCATCGGGAAAAAAGGCGGAGTAACAACCATCCTCGCTCGCATTGCCGGATACCGTGAAGCCCTTTTTGCACGGGATATCCGGCAGTCCGCAGTACACCGGTTCGATTCGGTGAATGCCAAAAGCGTCAAAAACATTCTAGCGGCCAGCACGCCGGGGGACGGCTTCATTTGTGCCAACGATCGCATCGCCGGCAAGTTCATGCTCAGCGCTCTGGCGCTTGGATACCGCATTCCCAGGGACGTTCGTATTGCCAGCATCGACGACGTTGAATATGCCAGCATGCTGCCAATTGCTTTAACAACCGTTCACCAGCCTTGCCGTGAAATCGGTGAGGCGGCAATGACAGTCATGCTCGATCGCATCGCCCACCCACGGCAATTGGCCCGTGATATCTTGCTCGAATGCCGCCTTGTCGTTCGAAAGTCATGCGGCGCGATTTAGTTGGAAGGCTTGAGACCCTCATCAGCGCCAAGTCCCTTTTCGAGCCAACCAGGAAACCATCGAAACACGTTCCCCGTAAGGCTGCCAATGAAAATAAAATGCTCCGGCGTTACGTGCAGCCAGTGACCCGGGCTCTCCAT
>JBBRJC010000496.1:0-3952 GCA_038220135.1 Bryobacterales bacterium
CATTGCAGTCCCACGCCAGGAACTTGGTCAACACACGCTGGCTTACCGAGGTCGGCGGCAACTTCAGCTTCTTGTACAGCGCCTGCAAGCGCTTTGCAGGAAGCGATTGAGTATCAAGCTGCAACTTCTGAAAATCCGCCACAGACCACTTCGGCTTGCTCGCCAACACCTGCTTGATCCGCTGCGCACGAAAACCTGGTGCCCATTCAAACTGCAATTCATTTGGATAATTTGCGGGCAGAATATTATTGTTGGCAGTAACCAACATTTTCTCCGGAGGATTAAAGGAACGCGGCAAAAGCGCGGGATCTAGAAACCCCTGCCACTCATATTCGCCGGTATGCCCTGGCACTGGAAGCAGCCCATGCCAGCCTTTGCGAATCGGCGTCATCCCGGCCACAACCCACCCAATGTTCCCATCCACGTCGGCATACATCATGTTCTCTGTTGGCGCTTTGAAGCGAGCCATCGCCGTTGTGAACTCCTGCCAATTTTGTGCCCGGGCAAGCGAGATCGATGCCAGATAACCTGCCGTACCGGGTTCTTGGCCAACCCACTTCAGCGCATATGCCTTACGTTTGCTTAAGTCTTTGTAAAGTACCGGGCCATGCTGCGTCCATTCCAGCAGCACCGGCTCGCTACGGCCACCTCGAATCGGGATAGTCTGCCGTTCCGACGTCATCTTCTTCCACTCTCCTTTGTAGTTGTACTCGTCGTCCTTGCTCGGATGCAACGTCTCCAAATAGACGTCCATTTGGTCGATTCCGGTAATCGTGAATCCGAAACCGATACGCTCGTTGTGCCCCAGTGCAACTCCCGGCAACGCAGGTTCGCCAGCGCCAATCACGTTCCACCCCGGGGCAACCAGGTGCACAGTCTTGCGAAGTGAAGGGACCATCAACCGGCGGTGCGGATCACTGGCCAGCAATGGTTTGCCAGTTTCGGACATTGACCCTAAAACCGCCCAATTGTTGCTGCCTGCATTCTCGCTGATTTCAATCTCCGACGAAGCTGCCGTGAAGTCTTTGAACGCTTCCGGCACAATATCACTCAAATTCAGATTGTGTGGAATCTCAATTGGAATCTTCGGATCGACAGGCAAATACTGATTCACTTTATTCAGCCCAAACCGCTGAATCTCCTGCGAGCGAACAACTTCTTTCACGACATTTTGAAGCATTCCAAGCGCGGGAATCCGAGTCAGAATATCGTTCGGATCCCACAACCCCGGCTTGTATCCTGCTGTACGAAACTCAGATGAAAAATTCCCATTCCGCGACTTGATGTACGCATTGATCCCGTTCGTGAACGCCACTGCAATCGGCCAGGTGTCAGGAGCATAGCTGTTCCATTCAGCTTTAAAATCTCCTCGAAAACGCAGCAATTGCGCCATACGATCACGATTGACGTAGCTCTCCCCCAGCACTTCAGCCAAACGCCCGGTGCCCGCCCGACGCCACAAATCCAACTGAAACATGCGATCTCGCGCCGCCATGAAACCTTGCGCAAAAAACAAATCATCCTGCGATTGCGCATAGATATGCGGAATGCCCCATTTATCTCGCAAAATCTCAACAGGCTGTTTCAACCCTGGCAGGTTCACAGTTTCCTGCGCGGCAACCAGCACAGGCAATAGAAAAAGAATCAAACGCATTTACAATTTACCTTCAAGAGATGGCCACTCAGGGCGGCGCTTTTCTTTCAGTGCCCGCACCCCTTCGGCGAAGTCCAGATGACGGAAGTTTTCCGCGCGCAAAGCCAGGGCCACTTGCCCCGCTCGCTGTCCGTCAACCAATCGGGCCTGATGAGTGTAAGCCATGCCAAAACGCATCACAACAGTCGATGATTCCGCCACTTGTTGAGCGATATTCTGCGCGCGTTCATCAACTTCAATCGGCGGCAAAACATGATGCACTAATCCATATTCCCGCGCTTCTCCGGCACCGAAAACCCGCGTGGTTAGCGTAAGCTCTAGTGTCCGGCGCTCCCCCATGGCATTCACCAGGGCACGCGAAATCAGGTATGGCCACATGCCGATACGCAACTCCGTAATGCCGAAGCTCGCACCATGCGCGGCAATCACAATATGCGCATTTGCAACCAACCCCATGCCACCTGCAATTGCCGGACCTGACACGGCGCAGATGATCGGCTTAGCTATTCGCGTACCAACAGTGAACAACTGCTCGTGAATTTCAAGGCCTGCAGTTGGGCCTGCTTCAAGAGCTTCATCCAGGTCCATACCCGAGCAAAACACACTGCCTTTAGCATCCAGCAGGATCGCACCTATACCAGAATCACTTTCCGCTTCATCGAATGCATCAAGCAATTGCTTGCACAATTCCTGATTCAAAGCATTGCGCTTTTCCGGACGATTTAAGGTGACATGCAACACGCGCTGATCGCGTTCAACTACCAACAAAGAGCTCATACCAATTCAGCCTCATCGGCTTCAATCTCCATCGATAGCAACCCCGCACCATAGGTCTTGCCTTGCGCATCAGCGCGCAATGAGAGTGTGCCGCCACCGCCCAACGCTTCATACAAAAGAAAATTCAAGGCGCCCAAATTCGGCAACTCAAACCCCACCACATCGCCCTTCACCAAATCTCCGAAATGGTCTTTCACACGCGCCGCAGTTACCTCTCGCCGAAGCACTTCGAAGTGCCGTTCGTTGTAAGCGATCAGGCCAATGTTCGATGCGTCGCCTTTATCTCCAGAACGGGCATGCGCAATTTTGTGCAGCGGAATTTTCATTCAATCACTCCTACGTGCGTTTCAATCAAACTCTTCGGAATCAGCGCAGGCCAATAGGCAACAACTTCGCGAACCGGCGGGCGGCCATCACCAAAACCCGTTGCCGTTGGCGGACCATTCAACACCAGCGGAATCAACTCGCGCGTAAACCGGTCAACCGCTTTCTTATCCTTGCCCCGTACACCCACCCGCAACTGAACTTCTGGAATCTGTTCCACTGCCGGAGCAGCGGGCCCATGGCACGCATTCACGCCTAAATATTCTGTACAAATCTCTTCAAACTTCAGCCCCAGTTGCTGTAGCCGTTCGCGCACTACCCGGTCAGCCACCTGCGCTTTTTCAAGCGCGTCGGGCCAGCTATAAACCAAAGTGCCGGTCGCTTTGTAACCGTAGAAATAGCTAATGCTCAGCTTTGCGGTTTCTGTCGCAGGCTTGCCCTTAATGCCAGTGACCCGCACGCGATCCGGACCCGCCTGCTCCAATCGAATCGACGTAAAATCGGCTACACAATCAGGAGTGATGTAGTTGTTCGGATCACCCAACTCATACAGCAGTTGCTCTTTCACCGTGTCCAAAGTGACGCGCCCGCCGGTGCCTCGATGCTTGGTCACACAGAATGTACCGTCAGCCTCAGCCTCAACAATTGGATACCCAATATTGGCGAAGTCGGGCATCGTCTTCCAATCCGCCTGGCAGTTGCCACCAGTCGATTGCGCGCCGCACTCGATGATATGGCCGGCAATCGTACCCGCTGCCAGCTTATCGAAATCGGTAGGCTTCCAACCGAACTCATGCACCATCGGTGCCAGTGCCAATGCGGTATCTGTTGATCGGCCAGTGATCACAACATCAGCACCAGTTGCCAAAGCTTCGGCCAATGGAAACGCACCGATGTACGCATTTGCACTCAGCACTTGGCTGCGAATAGTCGACAGCGGCTCCCCCGTATCCATGCTGCACATTGCATGCCCATGTTCGATAAAATCATCCAGCTTGCTGTACACATCGTCACCCAACACCACAGCCACTTTCAGCTCGGGTGCAAGCCTCCGCACCTCCCGCGCGCAGGCCACTGGATTCACACCGCCCGCATTGGCAATCACGCGCACATGCCGTTCACGCAGCATCTTGGCGATGCGCCCGATCAGTGGCGGAAAATCGCGTGCGTAGCCCAGGTTCGGATCCGCCTGCTTCT
>JBBRJC010000497.1:0-3936 GCA_038220135.1 Bryobacterales bacterium
ATGCGAATGGGGGCTGGCCTGACGCCCCAACAGCCATAGCCGCCATGCGGCGCCTTGAAGAATTTCAGCCTTTCTGGATTGAAGAGCCCGTCCGTGCCGATAACCTCGCCGCCATGGCCCGCATCGCCGAAGCCCTCGATATTCCCGTTGCAACCGGCGAGTTGGAAGCCACTCGCTGGGCATTCCACCAAAGCACCGAACTTCGTGCGGCCGACATTCTGCAGCCCGACGCAACCGTTTGCGGCGGCGTTAGCGAATGGCTAAAAATCGCCCACATGGCCGCAGCCATGGACATCCCCATCGCCCCGCATTACAACTGGGATATTCACACCCAACTCAGTTCCACCATCCCCAACCACTGCATTACCGAATATTTCGTCCGCGAGTCGGGCGTCAAATTATTCGACGAACTGCTCGCCAACCCCATCTATCCCGAAAAAGGAATGATCACCCCACGCACCGGACATGGCTTCAGTATCGAATACATCAACGAAAAGATAGAAGCCTACCGCATTGGCTAAGCTGATTGCAGTGGTGCTCATTGGGCATGGCTTCTTGGGCCGGGTACATTCCAACGTCTGGCGCCAAGTAAAACATTTCTACGATTTTCCGTTTGAAACAGAAACCACACTTCTCTGCGGCCGAGAATCAGACACGCTTGTCCGCAATGGCCTCCCTTGGAAGCAGACCACCACCGATTGGCGCGACACAATCAACCGGCCCGACATCGATTGACTTGAATTCCCAAGTTGAACAAGTCTGAGAGTCAACTGTGGCGCGGACACTCGTGTCTGCCGCATCGGCCCTCATGCCTAAGCTCTTCGCCCAGGCATTGAAGAATAGCCCTTGATTCGAAATCCATCCAAGGCAGAGATCTAACTCACAGAGCAACTTCGGAATTCTCGTTAAAAATGTCACGGAATCTGAAAAAGCATGACGTCGCATCACCTTGCCCTCCAACGATGAAACGTTGTTCTAACTTGTGACGTCCACTGTTCGGTATAGTTGATTGATAAACCAGTTAGGGAGCGAAAATGTTCACTTGGATTTGCCCGAAATGTGGCCGCGAAGTTCCACCGTCGATGCAGGATTGCCCGAATTGTGCGCCAGTTGCATCGCCGCCGCCAACCCCGCAGCCCGTTGCGCAGCCAACTGATCCACTGCCGGTAACTGTACAGTCAAATGCACCTCCGCCAGCGCCGCCGATTGGTCCTCAACCCATTGTGATGCCGGCACCCCCGGCTGCTCCTGTATCCAAAGGATACGCACCGCAGCCAACCTATCAACCGCCGGTTTATCACCAGCCCCCAGTCCCACCTGCCTCCGGCTTGCCCGCGTGGTTGGTAACGGTGCTTGTCTTCGTCGGCCTTCTCGCAGCAGGATCGGTGTTCTACTTTTACCTGCTCCCCAATTCAAAGAGCACCAGCAAACCAGCCGAGGCCGCGGTTGTCGTAGACGAAAAGTCACCAGCGAAAGTGAATCCGTTAGCAAAGCAACTGGAAGTAACCGGCATCCGCATCACCGAAGATGCAAAGCAGAAGCTGCTGATCCGTATGACGGTAATCAACCACTCCGCTGCCGACATGGGCGAATTAAAACTGAATGTATCGCTTACGGCCGATTCCGGCAAAGGACCAGCAACGGTCATCGGCACGTTCCCCGTGGTTGTAAAAGAACTTGGGCCCTATGAAGCCAGAGAAACCAAGTCCACCATGATCACAAACTTGCGAGCGTACGAACTTCCCGATTGGCAATTCCTACGCGCCAAAGCTGAAATTACAACAGAGTGATGGCAGGGGCGGTGATCCGCGCACCGCCCCACATTTCCGCCAATGCCTTTTGCCGGTAACTGAATATCTCAAGTAAATCCCGCTTCACAATCGGCTGCGCGATCCTGCCAATTGGTCCCATCGGCAAAATATAATCCACCGCATCTTTCACCAGCACGCCATCCGGGGTCTCTTCAAAAGTATGCAAATGACGCCACAAATTGTAGGGGCCCTTAAACTGTTGATCCACAAAACGGTACGGCGGGGCATACTCGGTTATGTGCGTCGTCCACTTCATCGGCACCCCTTTCATCTTCAACGTGTAATGAATTTCTGCACCCTTACGCATCGTTACCGGTTCCCCATTGGTTACTCGAAAATCAAGCCACGGTGGAGTAATTTTGATCAGGTTATACGGGTTCTCAAAAACTGAAAACACTTCTTCGATGCCCAACGGCACCAGCATTTCACACCGCAGTTGGTAAGTGGCCATTTAGTGGATTAATCCCAGCTTCCGCTTCTGCTCGGTATTCCAACGGCAACCAACCGGTATTTCCGGCACAGGCAGCCGCAACAATTCCAAATTGAAGCGCGCGTCAAATTGACAAGGGTCCAAGCGCAAGGCCCGGTTGAAGTCCATCGCTGCAGCCTCATACTGCTTCATCGCCGCCAACGCCGCGCCACGATTCGAGATGGCCAGTGCATTTTCCGGCTCAAGCGCCAAAGCCCGCCCGAACTCTCTTAAAGCCAACTCCGGCTGTTCAGTGCCCAGGTAAACCCTCGCTTTGGCTGATGCCACCGCCGCATCTGTGGGTGCAATTTTTTGCGCTTCATCAAGCAAACTTAAGGCCACACCTGGCTCAGAAAACCGCGCCAGTTGTAATCGCGGCCTTACTTTCTTCGGTGCCAACTCCAGCGCATTTCCCCATAAATTCTGTTCCGATTGCCAGGTGTTTATCCCCACCGAACTCAATACCCCAAACACTACTATTGCCCCAAACTTTAGCCAAGCCGGACGAGACTCAAGCGCATAGGCCAACACCATCGCCACCGCAACCATCGGTAGATACATGCGCCGGTCAGCCGCTAAATCAGCCGCGGGAAAAATGGAAGAGCTCGGCAGCAACAACACCAAAGCTCCCACACCCCAAAAACCAATCCGCGCTTGCCCAAAACGTAAACACGCCAGCCCGCAAAAACCAGCAACAACCACCCAGGCAACCAAACTCCATGGCATCCTGCTAATCTCAACCGCCGGATCGATCGTGAATCCAAACGGCCAAATCACCATCCGCGCATAGGTTAGAATTACTCCCCCCTGAGTTGCAAGATAGTCGATTGGGGTAACCCCAGCGCAAAAACCACTCCCCGCCCCTGCCACCACTTTCGTTGCATAAATTACTCGAACCCCTGCCGCTAGAGCCACTGCAACCATTGCCCCAATGGCCGCAAGTTCTTTGCGATTTCGAGACACAGAGAAATGCAACAGCAGGAAAAAAGCCGGCAGCGCTGCAATCTCTTCCTTCGCCAACATTCCAACCGCAAACCAGCCCACCGCGTGCCAGTGTTTTCCCAGGGCCCAGGCGTGAATTGCAAGCAGAGCAAACAGCGTTCCAAGCAAAGTTCCACGCGCGAAAATGTAGTCGACCGGTTCCACCGCAAACGGATGCACGGCAAACAACAACCCAGCCCACGACGCAATCTCAACAGGGGCAAGGCGTGCCATCGACGCTCGCACCATCAGACTATTGGCACAATGAAGCAGAAGGTTCACTACAAGGTAACCTAGCGGTGCCTCACCACCAACTTGATAGTTGATCCAGAAACTTAACCAAGTAAGCGGGCGAGTTTGCGTCAAACGAAAACAGTCTAACCAACCCCCAGGATCGGTGATGGTTGGATCAACCAGCAACGCGTAATCATCGAAATGAAAAGTGCCCGCAAGCGAGCGTAGAAAAACCAACAGGGCCACAACAACCACAACCCAGCGGTCGCGAAAAGAGATCATTGAAAGCAAAATTCATTTTAACGCCCTACCATTACCGAAAGCTGCTCAACTACATCCATCAATGTTTCCGACTGTACCGTCATTTCCTGCGCCGCCGCTGCACTCTGTTCTGCGGTAGCCGCAATCTGCTGCGTCACCTTGTCCATTTGAGTGATTGCT
>JBBRJC010000498.1:0-3933 GCA_038220135.1 Bryobacterales bacterium
GTTGACCTGCAAGCATCGTCCCATTGGGCTCAATTGTTCCAGAAACCATGATTGGAATTTTGAAGCCGAGCTCTTCTCCCGCCCGTTCAATTCCAAGAATTGCCGCCTTGATCGTGCGCGTGTCGTTCGATGTTTCCACCAGCAACAAATCGGCACCACCATCCACAAGGCCTTTCGCCTGTATGTAGAAGTTGTCCACCAATTCTTGGAACGTGATTCCGCCGGTAACGCTGATCGCTTTTGTTGTTGGGCCCATGGAGCCGGCAACGAAGCGCAAGCGATCCGGTGTATCGAACTCAGCGGCTGCTTGCCGGGCAAGTTCAGCGGCCAGTTTACTGAGGATATAAGCGTCTTTTTCGAGGCCGAAATCGGCGAGAACTAAAGGCGTTGAACCGAACGAATCGGTTTCGACAATATCGCATCCAGCAGCAAAGTAGGCGCGGTGAATATCGAGGATCACATCGGGACGCGTGCGCACCAGTTGTTCGGGGCAATTATCCTGCTTCGGTCCACCGAAGTCGTCGGCAGTCAGATTGCGGTTATGGATCATCGTACCCATAGCCCCATCGAGAACCAGAATGCGGCTATTCAGGGCATTTTCGAGTGCTTGGCGGCGAATTTGTCGGTCTGTCATGCGGTAACTTAATTATCGCATGCAGTGGGAGTGCTCTTCCGCCGCTTGTTTCATCCGGGCGAGCTTGCGGCACTTCCACCAAACGTTTGAATCGTCATCCATTTGCGCTTCTGGCAAAGTTGCCCGTTGAAGATTTCTCCCACATTGCCGACGGTTCGGAAAGCACTGGTTGAATGGGCTTGGGATTCAGTTTTGCAATCGTTCCACGGTGATTCCGTCGATTGCCTTGAGTGTTTCCAGCAAAAAGTCAGTTCTTTAGGCTAATGAAATAGCGACAAAGTTCGAGGGTGTAAATGTGAGAACGACCCCGTCGTGAAGTGACGTTTTTCCCTGGCAAGCAAAGGCAGAATGGGGATGTTGGGAAAGGTGAGCGGCGGGGCAAGCACAGGCAACCCATCACTGCTCTCAAACTCCGCACAAGTAAGGGACGGGCCAAAATTGCCCGTAGCATCGCACAGCGAAATGTTGTTGTGGGCCACCTGTTGGTTGCGCAAATTACGTGTTCATTTCCACGGGGCTGGTGCTCCGGACTGCGGCGGAATTGTGAAGCAGTGTCGACTGGTGGAATGCCGGGTAGATGATGCGGATGGGGCTCAAATTTGCCGTAGCATCGCACAGCGAAATGTTGTTGTGGGCCACCTGTTGGTTGCGCAAATTACGTGTTCATTTCCACGGGGTTGGCGCACCGGACTGCGGCGGAATTGTGAAGCAGAGCCGACTGGTGGAATGCCGGGTAGATGATGCGGATGGGTAGAAGGCCGGTAGAATGACTCTACCGGCCGGGAAGCATTTACGCGTCTTGCAGATTGCGATCAGTGCTCGATACTGCCATGGCTGCCTGACTCACCTCGACGGCTTCCGGATGATGGAAGCTATAGCCGAAACCTCGTACCGAACGGATGTAGAGTGGGTTGGCCGGATCGCCTTCCACTTTCTGACGCAAACGCAAAATGTAGACGTCAACGGTACGATCAGTAACTGCGCGATCGTGACCCCAAACTCCATCCAGCAATTGTTCGCGGCTGAACACAATTCCAGGGCGGCTCATCAAAAATTCCAGCAACTTGAATTCAGTTGCCGTCAATTGTAGTTCCTGTGAATCGAGCACTACGCGGCAACTGGAGCGATCCAGTTCCAAGCCACCGGACTTCAGCGTGCGTTGTTGCGACTGTTGGCCGCGGAACTGAATCTTCACCCGGGCAATCAATTCCCGGACGAAGAAGGGCTTCACGATATAGTCGTTCGCACCCAGTTCCAGGCCCACAATCCGGTCTGTTTCCGAGGCACGGGCCGTCAGGAAAATTACGGGTATGTGAGAGAGTTCAGGCGTGGCCCGAATCCCTTTGCAAATATCAAGACCATCGCTGTCGGGCAGCATGATGTCAAGAATAATCAAGTCTGGCCGCTCGCGGCGGAACAGATCCAGTGCGCCTTTGCCTGTTTGTGAACCGGCGAAAGAATAGCCTTCTTTCTCCAGGTTGTACTTCAGGAGTGCGAACAGATCCGAATCATCTTCAATGAGCACAATCTTTTTCATCGAAACCTATTAACACCCTAGCAGGGATAATGTAACAGTTGAATGACGATTCCGTTAAAAGTCAAACAGGGCACCGTTGTTTGTACTTCAATTATGTAACCAAAACCTCTTCCACAGGCAATGTGATCGCAAATTCGGATCCTTGTCCGGCCTCGCTTGTAACCGTTACATCACCACCCTGGGCCTTCACTAAATGCTTCACAATTGCCAAGCCCAAACCTGTTCCACCCAATTCGCGAGAACGGGCTTTGTCTACTCGATAGAAGCGTTCAAACAAGCGCGGCAACTCCTCTTTGGGGATCCCGATACCGCTGTCCTTGATGTAAAGCTGCACCATTTTGCCTTGGTCTTTCACCCCCACCAAAATGGATCCGCCTTCGGGAGTATACTTCAACGCATTGTCCAGCAGGTTTGTTAAAACTTGAATCACTGCGTCGGAATCGCAAAAGGCCTCCATATCATCAGGGCCGGCAAGTAATGTAAGGGTGATGTGCTTTTTCTCGGCCATGGGCCGCATGGAATCGACTGCATCTTCCATCATCCGTTTCACGCTGGCCGGGGCCAGATGCAGTTTCCGCTGCCCCAGTTCAATGCGCGAAAGCGTCAATAAGTCGGCGGTTAATGTGGCAAGCCGCTGCGCATTTTGGCGGATGATGACAAGGAATCTGGTGTTGTGTTCCGGGTCGTCCATGGCTCCATCAAGCAGCGTTTCGGCATACCCTTGAATCGATGCCAGAGGGGTCCGCAATTCGTGCGAAACGTTAATGACGAAATCCTTTCGCACGCGTTCCAGCTTTTCGAGTTCAGCGTGCTCGCGCTCCAGTTCCACCACCATGCCTTTCAGTTTTCCACCAGTCTCCAGCAGCTTGTCGCGCAACAGCGCCAGTTCATCACCTCCACCCTGAGTCAATTTTGCTTCGAAATTCCCCTTGGCTAATTGGGCTGCGTACTCGATGATTCCTCCGAGACGGGCCGAAACACTACGGGCGAAAAAGATGGCAAGAAATAGAGCTGGAAGAAATGCGACTGCAGTTGACCCCCACAATTGCCTGCGTACAGTATTTACGCTGTTATGAATATTTTGCAGCGGCACACCCAATCGCAATGCTCCATTGCCGAAGGGTAGGGCAAAGTAGAGAGTATCCAGCCCCGTTGTGACGCTTAAGTGCGTCTTGAAGCTTTCGCGGCCGGCAAGAGCGTCGGCCATTTCAGGCCGGTTGTGATGGTTCTCCATGCGTTTGGGGTCTGCTTCGGTGTCACCCATTACCAGGCCATCGGCGGCAATTACGGTGAGCCGTGCCTGGGCTGCCTGCGCCACATTCTTTAGCAGGACTGGATCATTGCCAAGTTTTGCAATCTGTTGCGAGGCCACCAGCATACGGCCTTTTTGTGACAGGTCCTTTCGCAGCGATTCAAGATAGGAATCTTCGGTAACCCTGGACGCCATCTGATCTACGGCCACTAGCGCCAAGACAAAAATGGCGAACAGGAAACCGATCAGTTTGAGGAATATTTTGCCTGTCACGAGATTTTAAAGTTGTATGTTCTTGACTTTGATTTTTGATTTGTCGAACACACCCAAGCCCAGAGTACTGGCAAATTCGATGTGGCCCGGCTCGCGAATAAAGCGGCTTCCGTACACGTTATCCTGCGGCCTTTGTCCTCGCTCGGCACGATCCTTGATTAGGATTTCCGAACGGCGGTCAAACACGGAATAGGCACCTTCGGCCTTGCGCTTGTTTTCGATTTCGTCAATCAACAG
>JBBRJC010000499.1:0-3919 GCA_038220135.1 Bryobacterales bacterium
GACCGGTACATGCGCTGGGGCGTAAATGGCAGGGTAAATACTGCCGCTGTATATTCGATTGAGGCTCAATCGGGAGACTGGGGTTATGGGGTGTTCGGAAACAACTGTATGGATCAGGCGTTCAAGATCTTGAAAGTTTACGGGCTCAACTTACAATCACCAGCTGAAACCAAGAAAACATTTCCAGTCGAATGGTTCAATACACTTCTTGGTGGCACACAGCCTTTCCTATTGCGCCGTTGAGTGGTGAAGGGTTTGAGGGCTGGCCGGATGATCGAGTCCGGCACAAGCCTTCAAGCCCTTCTTCGGCAACGCAAGATCATGAAAACGAAGCGCCTCCCTAAGCCCACAATCGTGGGTTTTCCTCATTCCTGTGTTACCCTAAAGTTTTGGACTCCGACCCAGGCTAAGTCTCGTTGTCAACGCGCTCCAGCGAAGCCTTCACTCTGCGAACCTACCCATTTGGTGAGGGCGACCTAATCGTCAGCTTCTTCACCAAGGACGAAGGCAAGCTACGGGCAGTGGCAAAGCGGGCGAAGAAGATGAAAAGCCCGTATGGCGCGGGTTTGGAGCGGCTCTGTATGGTTCGCATGGATTACTACCAGCGCGAAAATTCGGAGTTGGGCCGGTTAAACAGTTGCGAGATTCTGTCCAGTCCATTTGGGTTGGCCCAGAATTACGAGATGAGTGTAACGCTGGATTTTGTGGCTGAGGTTTCTGAGCATTTGCTGCCCCCACATGAGCCGAACGAGAAGTTTTTCCGGTTGCTTAACGCCGTCATAACGCAGATGCGAGCAGCGCCGGATAGTGGTCCTTGGGCTGCGGTGAACTACTTCAGCTTTTGGGCCGTGAAGTTGTCCGGGTTTCTTCCGGATTTGAAAGTGAGTGAGGATTCTTCAAACATGGCGCACGAAATTGCGCGCAAGCCGATTGCGGAAGTAGCCCAAGCTGAATGGACGCGTGCCCGTTGCGCTGACATGCGGCGGCAGTTGGTTCGGGCAATTGAAAGCCAAATTGAAAGACGCCTGATTACCGCACCCCTCATCGAGTCTTTGTAGATTTACATGGATTACTACCAACAAACTATTTTCAAGCTGAAGCAATACTGGGCCGACCGCGGTGCCATTATTCAAGAACCTTATGACACCGAAGTTGGCGCGGGTACGATGTGCCCGGAAACATTCCTGCGCGTGCTTGGGCCCAAGCCGTACAAAGTGGCTTATGTGCAACCCAGCCGGCGGCCTGCGGATGGCCGCTATGGTGACAATCCTAATCGTCTTTATAAGCACATGCAGTTGCAGGTGATCCTGAAGCCGACTCCGGCTGATGTGCTGGAGCAGTATATGGGCAGCCTGGAGGCGATCGGGATCGATCTTTCCAAGCATGATTTGAAGCTGGAAGAAGACAACTGGGAGTCACCAACTTTAGGTGCCTGGGGTATTGGCTGGCAAGTGATGTTGGACGGCATGGAGATCACGCAGTTCACCTATTTTCAGCAGTGTGGTGGCGTGGATCTGGAAATGGTGCCGGCGGAAATTACGTATGGGCTGGAACGGCTGACTGCATTTTTGCAGGGCGTGGAAAGTGTTTACGACATTCAATGGGCGCCCGGTTTTCAATATCGCGACGTGCGCTACAACGACGAATTGCAGCAGTCGGTTTATAACTTTGAGATGGCTGATGTGGATATGTTGTGGCAGTTGTTTGCCCTCTATGAAAAGGAAGGCCAGCGCTTAATCGATGGCTTTGCGGATTATGAAGATAAGCGGCGCTATCCGTTGCTTTCGGCTTATGACCAGGTGTTGAAGTGTTCTAATGCGTTCAATTTGCTGGATGCGCGCGGGGCGATTTCTGTGACTGAGCGTGTGGGCGTTATTGCGCGGGTGCGCAAGTTGGCGGTAGGCGTGGCGCAGGCGTGGGTTGCTCAGGAGGCTGTACGATGAGCGACCTGAATTTTCTGCTGGAAATTGGCTGCGAAGAAATTCCCGATTGGATGATTGAGCCAGCGCTGGAGCAATTGCGCAAAGATTTTACGACGCTGCTGGAGACGAACAAAATCAGTGGGTCAGTTACGGCCGTTGATGCTTCTCCGCGACGATTGGTGTTGTGGGCTGAAGGGCTGCCTGCCGGGCAAAGTGACAGTGAAGAGTTGGTTACCGGGCCACCGAAATCGGCTGGTGCCGGGGCTGCCAATGGCTTTGCGAAAAAGCAGGGCGTGGCGGTGGATGCTCTGGAAACACTGACTACGGATAAGGGCGAATATTTCTCTTACCGCAAGCAAGTGAAGGGCCGGCCGACGTCGCAGATTTTAGCGGAAGCTCTGCCTGATTTGATTTTGAAACTGTACTTTCCGAAGACCATGTATTGGACCGGAAAAGGTGGGGCGCGCTTTATTCGTCCAATTCGTTGGATTGTGGCGCTGTTGGGCGACGAGGTGGTTAATTTCGAGTTGGCTGGCGTTGCTACTGGCAACGTTACTTATGGGCACAGGCGCTTGAGCAGCGGCGCGATTGCGGTAACGTTTGCGGACTATCAGCAGAAGCTGGAAGCTGGCTTTGTGTTGGTTGGTGCGGCTGACCGGCGTAAGCGGATTTTGGATGGAATCGCTCAGTTGGGCGCCAACGTGAAGACGGACGAAAAGCTTTTGCACGTGCTCACGTATATCACGGAATGGCCGACGCCAATTGTTGGAAGCTTCGATGAAAGCTACTTGAATCTGCCGAAGGAAGTGCTGGTGATGGTGATGCGTCACCACCAAAAATATTTCTCTGTTGAACAGGCAGATGGCTCACTGAGCAACCAGTTTGTTGCGGTGATGAACATCGATAACGATAACGAAGGCATTGTGCGGCGCGGCAATGAACGCGTGCTGCGTGCGCGTTTCAACGATGCGAAGTTCTTCTGGGATGTGGATCAGCAGCGACCGCTGGCGGATCGAGTGGCTGATCTGGCGAATGTAACTTTCCAGACCAAACTGGGCTCCTATCTTGAGAAGACCAAGCGCATGGTGGAACTGGCCCGCGAATTGGGTGGCGAAGATGCAGCGCGTGCGGCGCATCTTGCCAAGGCTGATTTAACGACAGAGATGGTGAAGGAATTCACCGATCTGCAGGGCATTGTGGGCGGGCTTTATGCACGTGTTCAGGGCGAGCCGGAAGCGGTGGCGCAAGCGATCTACGAACACTACAAACCGCTGAGTATGGAAGATTCAATTCCGGCTTCGAAAGCGGGGCAGGCGTTGGGGCTGGCCGACAAGCTGGATACACTGCGCGGCTGCTTTAGCGTGGGCATGATTCCAACGGGATCGAAAGATCCGTTCGCGTTGCGACGTGCCTCCCAAGGCGTTGTGAAGATCCTGATTGAGGGTGGCTGGCGTTTGTCGCTGAAGCATGTACTTGGGGGCGATGCGCAACTGGAAGAGTTTTTCCTGGACCGGTTGAAGTACTACTTCCGCGAAATTCGTGGCTTCAAATACGACGAGGTGAATGCGGTTTTGGCTGCTGGTTCCGATGATGTGGTGGATGCGCATGAGCGGCTGGAAGCGATCCGGGCTGTGCGGCCAACTGAGAATTTTGAACCGCTGGCGGCAAGCTTCAAACGAATGAAGAACATCGTCACGCAGGCGTCATTCACAAGTGGTAGCGTGGATGCGGCGTTGTTGACCGACGACGCTGAAAAGCAGTTGCATGAGGCGGCCCAGTTGCTGCGCGGCAAACTGCAGGGGCTGCCGTACAAGGCGGCTCTGGAAACCATCGCCGGGCTGCGGCCTGCGGTGGACAACTTTTTTGACAAGGTTATGGTGAACGCGCAGGATCAGTCCGTGCGCAACAACCGTCTGGCGCTGCTTGCCGGGCTGTTGAGTGAATTTTCTTCGATCGCCGATTTTTCGGAGATCGTTACAAGCTAATTTTTTATCTCA
>JBBRJC010000500.1:0-3912 GCA_038220135.1 Bryobacterales bacterium
AAATCATCGACGCGATTATTCCGTCGAACATGGTTGACTCAAACACGAAATATCACATCAACCCGACAGGCCGCTTCGTAATCGGCGGACCTCATGGTGATACCGGCCTCACTGGCCGTAAGATCATTGTGGACACGTATGGCGGCATGGGCCGTCATGGTGGCGGTGCATTTTCCGGCAAAGATCCCACAAAGGTTGACCGCTCTGCTTGCTACATGGCCCGTTACGTAGCCAAGAACATTGTTGCCAGCGGCCTCGCATCAAAGTGCGAAGTGCAGCTTGCCTATGCAATTGGTGTGGCGGAACCTGTTTCAGTGATGGTGAACACGTTCGGTACCGGTCTGATTGAAGAAGACCGTTTGACGGAACTGGTTCGCAGCAACTTTATTCTTACCCCCAAAGGTATGATTGAAGCACTTAACCTACGTCGCCCGGTTTACCGCAAGACTGCTGCTTTCGGCCACTTCGGCCGCACAGGTAATGGTTTCACATGGGAAGTTGCCGACAAAGCACAGGCATTGCGCGCCGAATCCGGCGTGCCTGTTGCAGTGAAAGCCTAACGTAAGTCTTGAATATAAACATGGATGCCGGCACAGGGGTTGAGACAGTAAGCGATGTTCGTGACCTGTCTCTTGCTGACCAGGGCAAGCGGCGCATGGAGTGGACATTTCAACAAATGCCCGTTCTTCAGGCGATTCGCAAGCAACTGATCAAAGAGCAGCCACTTGCCGGTATTCGTGTTTCTGCATGTCTTCAGATTTCTCCAAGTACAGCGAATCTGGTCATGGCGTTGCGGGATGGCGGTGCGGAAGTTGCGCTTACCAGCGACGATACAACCACCGTTGAAGATGATATTGCAGCTACCCTGGTTCGCGATTATGGCATTCGCGTTTGCGCCATTCGTGACTCCTCAGCCCAAGCCGTTGCCGCCCAATGGAATGCGGTATTGGACAACCGCCCGCAATTGGTTATTGATTCCGCCGGGGAATTTACAGCGAAACTGATTGAGAGCCGCCAGGAATTGTTGGCCGAAGTTAAAGCCGTAGCCACCGAACATACCTCTGTTCCCCTTCGCGTTCTTGCCCGGCAGGGCAATTTGCCGTTTCCCGTTGTTGTTTCGCACGATGCCAGGACCAGGCGTCTTTTTGACAACCGCTATGGCACAGGTCAAAGCGTGCTGGATGCCATAATTCGCACAGCCAATCTCCTGATCAACGGGCTTGCGGTGGTGGTGGCCGGTTATGGTTGGTGCGGTCGCGGCATTGCCACCAAGGCGCGCTCCATGGGGGCGAACGTCATTGTTACTGAATCGGATCCGCTCAAGGCGCTGGAAGCTGTAATGGACGGCAATCGCGTGATGAGTATGGCCGACGCGGCCGCAGTTGGCGATCTGTTTATTACTGCGACAGGCAACAAGAATGTGATCACTCGAGACCACTTTGAAAAGCTGAAGCAAGGCGCAATTCTCGTCAACGCCGGCCATTCCAATGTGGAGATCGATTTGGAAATGCTCACCCGCATGGCATCCACCCATCGCCAGACGCGTGAGTTTGTGGAAGAATATTCAATGCGCGACGGGCGCAAGTTGTTTTTGCTCGGCGCAGGCCGCGTGATTAATTCCGCAGCCGGGCATCCGGTTGCTGTGGCCGATATGATTGTTGCCGGCCAAGTGCTGTGTATGATTCATCTGGCAAAAACCCAAGGCCAGTTGGAAAACAAAATTTATCCCGTGCCCGATGAGATCGACTTACATTCAGCTCGTCTGAAACTCGATACGATGGGCGTGAAGACCGACAAACTAACGCTGGACCAGGAAGCATACCTGGGGGGCGCAAGCGATGCCCTGTAGGGCTGCTTAATTTAACTACCGAAGGACAAGATGCCCTTAATTGAAGGTTGCAAACATTATCTGGAAATCACGGTCCCTGTTGCGGACGTGGTTGCCGAAACTACTCGCGTTGTCGAAAAGATTTCCAAGCAGGCGCGCCTGCCAGGCTTCCGTCCGGGCAAAGTTCCACAGACTCTTGTCCGTTCGCGCTTTGCCGCCGAAATCAGACAGGATGTTCTCGAAGCTGTCATTCCCAAAGCCTTTCGCAAGAAGGCCGACGAAGAGAAGCTGGAAGTGGTCAGCACGCCAAACGTCAGCGAAATGAAATTCGAAGACGGCGAGCCGTTGGTTTTCAAAGCGGAATTCGAAGTTGCTCCTACCTTCGAACTGGGCGAGTATAAGGGCCTCACGGCTGTTTACAAAGAACCTGAAATCAGCGAAGAAGACATCACCAAACGTATCGACACGCTGCGCGAGCAGAAGGCTGAATACATCAATATCGATCCGCGTCCGGCTGAAGATGGCGACTTTGCTGTTCTTTCGCTGGAGAGCATTTCCGGTGCCACACCGCCGGTAAACGAAAAAGAAATTCAGTTGGAAATCGGTCACCCCGATACATTTCCCCCCTTTAGCGACAACCTGCGGGGAATGACTCCGGGTGAGGAAAAGCAGTTCGAGGTTGTGTATCCCGATGATTACGGTACCGAGCGTCTTGCCGGAAAAACGGTAGTTTTCAAGACCGTCATCAACATGCTGCGGAAGAAGGAATTGCCGGAATTAGCCGACGAATTTGCGCAGGATCTGGGCGACTTCAAAACTGTCGACGAGTTGAAGGAAGCTGTTCGTAAATCCATTTTTGCCGAACGGGAAAACGGAGCACAAAGCGAAGCCAAAGCTAAGTTGATTGATGTGCTGGTGGAAAATCATCAGTTCGCAGTGCCGCAATCTTATGTGGATCGTCAGGTGGAAAACATCATCGAAAACCGCATGCGCGAATTCTCACGCCAGGGTGTCGATGTTTCCAAACTCAATCTGGATTGGAATAAAGTGAAGGATCAGCAGACTGAGCAGGCAACCAAAGATGTACGCGCAAGCTTGTTGCTGGATCGCATTGCTACCGCTGAATCGATCAACGCAACCGCCGAAGAGATCGACCGTGAAGTGCAGAGTGTGGCTCGGCGCGAGCGCGAATCGGTAGCTGTAGTTCGCCGTCGCATGGAAGGCGAAGGGGCGCTCACCCGCATTGCCAACCACTATCGTACGGAAAAAACTCTGAACCTCATCTTTGAACAGGCCGTAAAAACTACCGAATAAGCAGGAACGATTTAGTTCGATGACCGGGCGGCCTCAATGGCCGCCTTTTCATTTTTAGCCGGTTTGCTATTCAACCACCTTGTTCTTCTTGATCCAGTTGATGACAATATCCCGCAAAAACTGGTCTGTCTCTTGAAACTTCACTCCCTCCAATCCTAGGCTGGTGATCGAGGCCGGAGTTGTTGCCAGAAAATCGCTCAGTGCAATTGTGTACTCTTTATCGGGCTCAACCACGGCCCCTCTGCGCAATTTCTCAGACACCTGGGAACCGCGAACTTTGGCGATCATCATCACGTTATCAAACGGAATCATGTTCCAAATCTGGCGCTCCATGATTGGCCCCTTGTTCAGACGGTCGCGCACGCCGCCGGAATTCATGCTGGTGAAATCTGCATGCATTTGTTCAAGCGTCGCTCGTTCAATCACCGGCACCAAGTCGCGCTGCACGAAGTCGCGCTTCGATTCGCCAATCACCACATCCACTCTCTCAGAAACTCGCTTTTCCCACTTTGCCACCAGCTTTTCCACATCAGGCGCCGGCGCGATTGTGGTCGCGTCCACGGGCAGCTTGGTCCACTTCCAGGAAACAAGTTTCTTCTGGGCAACGTTCACTTCAAGGTCGAGCCGGCATAGCTCTGTTCCATACCCCGCACAGCCAACCGCCACGCGGCCATCCACTGCTTCAAGCTCCGCCCGGCCGCGATGATCATGACCCTCAACCACTACGTTTACTTCCGGCACTTCCGCGATAATACTGCTGCCCTCTTTAG
>JBBRJC010000501.1:0-3906 GCA_038220135.1 Bryobacterales bacterium
CGGGCAGAGGTAATGAGGATCCTCAGGCTACTGGGAATGGTTGGAGGATGCACATCATAATCGCGCAGCACTTGCCGGTATTGCTCTAAGGCAGCAGCCTTCTGCCCATTTTGCGCAAGCAAATCTCCGTACAAATCCTGATAGTTGGCCAGATTGCCGCGCACATTTCCGTTTTTCGCATCTTTTTGCAAGGCGTCATCCAGTAAGGCAATGCTCTTGCGATACAACTCGAGACGTTCTGGAACCGCACGTAGCGGCAAGCCAGCGACTCGTCCCAAAGACATGCCGTAGTCAATCTTCGGACCCTGATCGCCTGGATTGGCCTGGTACGTGTTCGCGGCAACTCGAAGCATCGAATCGAATGCGGCGATGGCCCCCGCAGTATCACCCATGTTTTGGTAATTTGGATTCCCCAGCAGATCACCCAAGTGGCTGTAGGCCAGCATACGATCGCGTTGCATCGCGGAATTGGAAGGATCCAGCTGGCAAAGTTCTTCCGATTGCTTCACGGCATCTTCCATACTCTTTCGAGCTTCTTCCGTGCGATTCAGACGAAACTGCAACGCGCCCACCAGCGATGTGGTGGCTGACAGGCCGATCAGCACATCCTTATCAGCAGGGTTGCGCAGCAAAAGTTTGGCAAAGATATCGCGGGAGCGGCTCATCGAATCGAGTGCTGTTTCGAATCGTTCCAGGCGCCGCGATGTGGTGCCTGTTGACTGCAACACATCGGCCAGACGTCTGGCAATCGCCACATCATCGGGAGACTTTTGGTAAAGGGCGGCAGCAATAGGCAAGGCTGCCTCATACAGTTTTACAGCCTCCGCCGGCTTTCGAGTTTCCACCACTTGCGCTTCAGCAAGATACAAATCGATCCGCAAAAGATCCGCATCGACCGACCCAGTCACGTGCTCCAGAGCTGCCACACCTTTGCGATAGCTTTCCAGCGCAGCCGAAGTATCGCCCGTGTAAGAGCCGAGCACGCTTCCCTGCACCTGGCCCATTCGCAGATAGGCGCCTGCCAAATCCTTACGCAATTCCGAGTTAGTCCCGGCGTTTGCCCCGAGGCGGTCGAAGTGCTCCAAGCCTAGTTTGATGATTGCCTGCCGCGCCGGCAGCGAACCGGGTAACTGCTTGATGCGATCATGAATGTCAAATACCATGGCATTAGCAAGTTTGCGCGACTGCGCCGCTTCACTTTTCGCCAAAGATGCCTGCATGGCAGTTGAAACCATACCAATACTGAGGGCTGCAACCAGCAGCGCAGCCATCACTACCGGAAGCCGATGTCGACGGGCGAACTTGCCCACCACATATAACGCTGTATCCGGACGGGCGTGCACCGGTTCATGCTGGATCACGCGCTGCAGATCTTCCGCCAGTTGTTCTGCCGATTCGTAGCGCCGCTCCGGCTCGCGCTGCATCGCCTTCAACAGAATCGTATCCAAGTCACCAGAAAGTTCACGCGCCAGGCTACGATTTGCAGCGGCAACTGCACTGGGGCGGCGGATTTCGGAATCACATACCGACTTCAGAATTTCCTGCGGTGTGTATTTACCAATCGAGTGAGGCCGCTGTCCGGTGAGCAATTCGTAAAGAACAGCACCCAGCGAGTACACGTCACTGGCGACAGTTATCGGGTCAGCACAGATCTGCTCCGGGCTGGCGTAGTCGGGCGTCATCATTTGTGCACCGTCCACGGTATCATCTGGCGCGGGGCCGCCAAGCAGGAGTTTGCAGATGCCGAAATCGAGCAGTTTGGGAGTGCCGTCTGATTGCACCAAAATATTTCCGGGCTTCAAATCGCGATGAACAATGAAGTTGCGATGGGCGTGGGCAACGGCTCGACATACAGAGATATAGAGCTTCAGAATTTCGGGTACGGTGAGCTTATTCTGACGGCAGTAGGTGTTCACCGGTTCGCCACTAACGCGCTCCATCACTATATAGGGGATGCCCTCTTCGGTAGTGCCGCTATCGAGCAGCCTGGCGATATTCTGGTGTTGGAGGCGGGCCATCGCCTGCCGTTCGCGCTTGAAGCGGGCCAGGAAAAAGTCGGTATCCATGCCTGGGCGAACCAGTTTGACGGCCACTTCACCTTGGTATTCGCCATCGGCACGCTGGCCCAGGTACACGGTGCCCATGCCGCCACGACCCAGCACTTCGGTAAGAATGTAGGGACCGGCGCGGCGTGTTTGGGGCCGCGAATCCACGGCGTGAAATTGCATGACTCCGCCTGCAATTTGGTTTTCGAGAAAACCATCAGCCTCAGAATCGCTAGCCAGCAGGGCGCGAACGCGGTCAAGCAGTGCCGCATCGCCGGCGCATTGCTGTTTCAGCCAGGCTTCGCGTTCGGGCTGCGGAAGATCAGCGGCATGGTTGAATAATTCTTCGACGCGTTGCCATTGATTGATAGTCATTATTTTTGCGACATGTGGTCGTGAAGCCAAGCTTCGGCCAGCCGTTGCTCGCGGCCAACGGTGGCGACGGAGATGCCAAGGGTCTCGGCCGTTTCCTCTATACTGAGGCCGCCAAAAAAACGCAGCTCTACAACTTTCGATTTCCGTTCATCCAACTTGGCTAGTTCGGTTAAAGCATCGTCGAGCGAGACAAGATCGGAACTACGTTCCGGTGCCACGTTCAGCGCATCTTCTAACGGAGCTTTAAAGGCACCGCCACCACGTTTCTGACTGCGGAATTTACGCGCGTGATCGACCAGAATTTGGCGCATCAACTGTGAGGCGACTGCGAAGAAGTGGGCACGGCTTTTCCAGTCGGGCAGATCCTGGGCGACTAGGCGCAGGTAAGCTTCATGGACGAGGGCGGTGGGTTGTAGGGTAGCTTGTTGAGCCTCGCGGTTGAGATAGCCGAAGGCCATTTTGCGCAGTTCGCCATAAACAATGGGCGTCAGTAGATCGAGGGCCTGCTTATTTCCATCGCCCCAGGAAACCAGGAGTTGGGTGATTTCCTTGCGAACGGTATCTTCTTCCTCAGTTGCCATTCCCGCTTAGTATAAATTATTTTTGCGATGGATGAGCGATTTGGATACTGACCTGCGCCTATATGGGTGCGAGCAAAAGACGCTCAAGCAAACAAAAAAGGAAATAAGGAGAACACTCATGAAGATTCGCACGAACGTAAAGAGCGGCTTGCTGCCTGCTGTTTAATCTTTACTCACACACACTGTTCAGTGGACGGCCCCGGCGTTGGTAATGCGGGATGCCGTCCATTTATATCAGTTAACTTGACATAATCTAACCGTCGCACTTTCTTAAGCCACACTCCTGCTGCGCTGCTTGCCGCACCCGTTTCCTTATCAAAATCCGCTTTCAGGGCCTGAGTCGCACCGAATAGTTCCTCCTATCAAACAACTCCTCAAAACCGTCCGGCGCCTACTTCTTGCCAGCACATGAAGTGGGTACCGCCAAGGCGCATTCAACAGCAACCATTTCTTCCCGTGTGAATTTCCTGAAACCTGAATCAGCGACCAAGCTTCGGTAACGCGCATGGGCATCCTGCCGCAACCGAAGCGCCTCGCCTGTATTGCCCAAAATAGCTTGCACCGATCCAATAGCAGCCCAAAACAATATTTCCAGGGCATGAGTGATTCCGAAACTCTTTTCCGCCTCTATCCATGAATGACAACAAGGAGAACAATCATGAAAACCAAAACTAACGGTAAAGCCGGTGCTGGCGGCGGGTCGCTCTACGAACCACCAACAGCCAAGAATCACAACCAGCGGGTCTGCATGCACGCTAGGCGGTCACCGGAAATGGACGCCGAACAATTACAGCAAGTAGCCTGGGAGCATATTGAAAAAGGACTCCACGCCGACGCGATGGCGACCCTTCAACAAGCCCTTGCACGAGCCGAACACGAAGATGGGCCAGAATCGTTAGACGTGG
>JBBRJC010000502.1:0-3896 GCA_038220135.1 Bryobacterales bacterium
TCATCACAACAATGTCATGTCGGCGGAGGTTGGTTTTTTCAAGAACTTTTTTCAAATGTTCCATCGCGCCATAGTCGCGGACGGCAACCAGAACGCAGCCCGGACGTGCTTGCAACTGACCGGCATCGGCGTGCGGCTGATGATCGAGATTGAATTGTTCAAGCCCCTTTTCTTGCGAGTTTTGCCGCTTCTTATTGATAGCTGCGGAAACTTTGAACAGGACGAACAAAAGAAAGGTGAAGCTGACGCCGTAAACGGTGGCCACCTTTTTGGTGAACAGATTGGCTAAGGCCACCAGCAACAGCATCAACACAGTTACACCAAGGCCGATGGGCAACTCTGTTTTTCCCACTTTCCAATTGCCGGGAAACTTGTATTCCTGATCGTGCCGCTGGAAGCGCAGGCAAAGCACACCGAGGCCTTTCATGAGGAAGCTCCAGACCACGCCGAATGCGTAAGCTTCGCCCAATAGCAGAACGTCGCCACGGCTGCCGACGATGGTTACCAGTTGCAGAATCGTGATCATGTTCACAATGCGATAGCTGGTGCCAAAGCGCGCGTGAGGTTTGCGGAAGTAGGCCAGCAGCACGCCGTCTTCAGCCACACGGTTTAGAATGCCATTTGCGCCTATTAGAGACGTGTTGACGGCACCGGAAAGAATCAGCACGCCGACGATGACAACGAAAATATGAAACCCGAGCTTCAGCAATTCTGGCCCGGCGAGGCTCATTGCCAAACCGCCTATCAGGTTGTCGTAATACTTTGGCCGGATCGAATCGGGGATGATCATCACGGCGAGAATACTCACCAGACCTGTGCTGAGCAGTGCGTAGATGCAGACAATATTCGCCGTGATCTTCAGATTTTGCATCTTCGGATAAGCGATTTCGCGGTATACCTGCGCCAGTGTTTCAAAGCCGCTCATGGCAAGAAGCGAATGGCCGAAACCGACGATCATCAGTACAACGGAAATTTGTGAAAGATAAGTTCCATACAACCATCCGAGCGATTCGTGATCCATTTTCAGATTGGAGGGAATGGGTGCCGGGGGCAGTGGTGCGCCGCCGCGAATGAACAAAGTAATGCCGCACCAGATCAACAGCATTACCACCATTAACGTGGTGATTTGCATGATGTGCAGGGCGTGGCCACTGGATTCGTGAATGCCCTTGGTATTGCTCCACCAGAAATAAATGGTTACGGCGACGGCGAAAAAGACCGAGAAAGAATTTGGCGATATGTGGATGTCCTGGTGCAACATCGCGAACACTTCATTGACCAGATGGCCTAGATATTGGCCTGCGCTAACGGAGCTAATAGGACCGGTTAATATGTAGTCAACAACCAGTGCTGACACAGACAACTTGGCCATGCCGGGTCCAATTGCGTCGCGCACGACGACGTAAACGCCACCGCGCACGAACATGCTGCAGCTTTCCATATAGATGGAGCGAACAGCAAAGCTGAAGAACATGACTGCAAGAACGAACCACGGGGCTGACTTGCCGATGGCCTGCTCTGTGATGCCACCAATGTAGAACATGGTGGATGCAAGATCGGAAAGCACGATAGCGGCGCCGCGCCAGAATGAGATAAAGGATAGTGCAACTGTTGTTGCAACTACGACCTTAGCCATCGTGCGGCTTTGGTCTGAAGGAACAGATGACATCAGGTACGATGATATCGTATGTCCCCATTAGCGCGTCACATCATTGAGACTCTTTCCAGTCAAGGGTTTGAGGCATACCTGGTTGGAGGCTGCGTACGGGATTTGCTGTTAGGCATTTCGCCCAAAGATTTTGACGTGGCAACCAATGCCCGGCCCGAATCGATTTTGGAGCTCTTTCCTGATGCCCAGATGGTTGGTGCACACTTCGGTGTTGCGCTGATTTCGCGCAATGGGGAATCTGTGGAAGTGGCTACCTTTCGATCTGATGGCTATTATCTTGATGGCCGTCGCCCCGTGACTGTGCATTACGAAACCAGTCCGGCGCGCGATGCGATGCGGCGTGACTTCACCATCAACGCCTTGTTCCTCAATATTCAGAATGACGAAGTGTTGGATTTTTTCGGTGGCAGGGATGATCTAGAGGCTGGTGTGATTCGTGCCATCGGAAATGCTGAGGAGCGCTTTGGCGAAGATCATTTGCGGATGTTGCGGGCTGTACGATTTGCCTGCCGGTTCGGCTACACGATTGATGGTGCGACGATGGTGGCAATTCAGAAATTGAGCTCCAATATTTTAGCGATTAGTGCTGAACGCATTCGCGATGAGATGAACCGTATTCTGACTGAAGGTGGGGCGCGGCGTGGACTGGAATTGCTGGATGAAACTGGTCTGCTTGGTATTTTGCTTCCGGAGGTGAAGGCGATGCAGGGTGTGGAGCAGCCGCCGCAATTTCATCCGGAAGGCGATGTGTGGATCCACACGTTGATGCTCCTTGAAGGGATGCAACAGCCCACGGTTTCTTTAGCCTGGGGTGTACTGCTGCACGATGTGGCCAAGCCGCCGACATTCACAAACACTGATCGCATCCGCTTTAACGGCCATGCCGAACTTGGCGCGAAGATGAGCTGTGAAATTCTGGGGCGCTTTAAAATGCCTTCTGCAGAGGTGGGGCAGATCGAATCGCTGGTGCTGAATCATATGCGGTTCAAAGATGCGTCGAGCATGAAACAGAGCAATCTGAAACGATTTCTGCGGATGGATGGATTTGAGGAACTGCTGGAGTTGCACCGGCTGGATTGTGCTTCCAGCAATCGGCGTTTTGCGAATTACGAATTTGCGAAACAGAAGCTGGCAGAGCTTGGTCCAGAAGAACTGCGGCCTCAGCGGCTGGTGACTGGTACCGATTTGAATGAGTTGGGGTATCTGCCCGGGCCGTTGTTTCGCCAGATTCTTACGGCGGTTGAAGATGGGCAACTGGACGGCACATTAACCACACGGGAAGAGGCGCTGGCATTTATCGATCAGAGGTGGCCAGCAACGGCCAGCCAAGAGTGATAAGCTACATCACGAGCAAAAGGAGTAGTCATTGAAAACCAGAATTTTATCGCTTGCTGCAAGCGTGATGCCGTTATTGTTGGTATCCCTTCCAGCGTCAGCACAAAAAGCACCGGCTAAGATTTACAACACTGTCATCGATAAGTTGAAAGACGGCAAACAGGTTGTGGGCGGGACATTGTCTTCGCCTGACCCGGATATCTATTGCGCAATGGCCACATCGGGCTTCGACTATTTGTGGATTGAGATGCAGCATAGTCCGCTGACCTATATGGAAACGGCGCGCATGATTCGTGCCTGTAAGGGTTCTGCTGCAATGCCCTTTATCCGCGTGCCTGATGCTACTGAAGGCGATATTCAGAAGGCTACGGATATGGGCGCTGTTGGCATTATTATTCCGATGGTGGAATCGATCGACAAGGTGCGCAATGCCGTGAAGTTTGCAAAGTATCCGCCGATTGGAAGCCGCAGCCAGGGTGGTGGGCAATATGGCGTGATGTGGGGTGCTGATTACCGGCAGACCGCGAACGACAACGTGATGATTGTGGCGATGATTGAATCGCCTGCTGGTGTGAAGATTGCCGATGAGATTGCTAATTTTCCAGGCGTTGATGTGGTGTTTGTGGCGAGCACTGATTTGGGGAGTTTCTCTGGCTTCAAGCAAGGCGACCCACAATACGAGGCAATGGTGACTCGCATTCACGATGCCACGTTGAAGGCCGGGCGCAAGTTAGGTGGACCGCTGGCGTGGAAAAATCGCCCAGGGTTTACGTTCTTCCAGGGTCCCGGTGAAACGGTGTTGATCAAGAGTGGTGCGCAAGCGACGCTTGGTGCGCCTTCCGCTCCTGGTGGCAAGGGCGTTGCGGTCATTGAAGGGTCTGAGCACTCAGAA
>JBBRJC010000503.1:0-3894 GCA_038220135.1 Bryobacterales bacterium
AACTTCTTCAATCCCAGTGCAGGTTGGGCTTACGGCAAGAAAAGCTGGAGAGCTCGCGGATCTGTGTATAAAAGCTTTCGTGCCCCAACGTTGAATGAATTATACCGGGAATTCCGCCAAGGCAATGCGATAACCAGAGCCAACGCATTGCTGGAACCAGAGAGCGCTTTTGGTGCTGAATTGGGCGTGGATTATATCGGTGAGTTGGGACGCTTTTCGGCCACCGTGTTCCGCACATCCATTGATAAAATCATCACCAACGTAACCGTCAGCAGCACGCCAGCGTTGGTAGACCGGCAGCGGCGCAATGCGGCAAGTGCCCAATCCAAAGGCTTTGAGGCGCAGTATGTGAATCAGTGGCGGGCATTCCGGATGGAGAACTCCTACCTGTATGCGGATGGCCGGTTTGCCAACGGCTTCCGGTTGCCCCAGGTGCCAAAGCATCAGAGCTCATCCACGCTAACCTGGTCCCACAAACAGACAATGTTATCTGCTGGCATCCGAAGTTTTGCAAAGCAATTTGAAGATGACATCAACGCCTTTTTATTGCCGGGATTCGCCACGGTGCATGTAACGGCGCGTCATCAATTGACGTCTTCGCTTAGCACGGTTCTGGCCATTGAAAATATTCTGGACCGCCAATATGTAGTCGGGTTTTCGCCAACACCTTTGATTGGGGCTCCGTTGTTATGGCGCGGCGGTCTGCGCTGGGATGGCGTATTTCGCAAGTAGTCTTGCCATGACGGCAGTGTGATATAGTTCAAAGCCCACATGGCTACGTCTCACCCGGCGGTTGAATCCCAGCCTTACCCTCGCCCTGGCTATGCATGGCTGGTTGTTGCCATCCTTACGCTCATCTATGTCTTCTCGTTTATCGACCGCCAGATTCTGAATTTACTGGTAGGCCCGATACGGCGTGATCTCAAAATCTCCGACCTCGAGATGAGCTATCTCATGGGCCTGAGCTTCGCGATTTTCTACACCCTGTTTGGCATCCCAATGGGGCGCATTGCCGATACTAAATCCAGGCGCGGCTTGATTGCCGTAGGCGTTTTTGTCTGGAGCTTCTTCACTGCCGGCTGTGGCCTCGCCCGGAACTTTGGGCAAATGTTGCTGATGCGAATTGGTGTGGGTGTTGGCGAGGCTGCGTTATCGCCCGCTGCTTATTCACTAATCGCCGACTACTTTCCCCCGCATCGCAGAGCAACCGCAATTAGCGTATATGGCATGGGGATTTACCTTGGCAGCGGCATCGCTTTCCTACTGGGCGGATTGGTCACCAAGCTTGCATCGAATCAAGAGAATTGGGAGTTCGCAATTGTTGGCAGTGTCCGGTCATGGCAGGTGATTTTCTTCGCCGTAGGCTTGCCTGGAATCCTGCTCACCCTGTTGATGCTGGCCGTGAAAGAACCGTTGCGCCGTGGCACTCGCAAGATAATGCAAACCAACGGCACGATGGGTACAGCAAAAGTTCCGCTTGGTGAAGTGTTCGCCTACATCAATCAAAACCGGCTTACATTTCTGTGCCACAACGTCGGCACGGCTCTGCTCTCGTTTTCCTCTTACGGCTCTGCTGCCTGGATCCCCACCTTTTTCGTTCGCCATCACCACTGGAATGCCGGAACCACCGGAATCTATTACGGAACTATCGTCGCTATTTTCGGGCCATTGGGAATTGCTTTTGGCGGCTGGCTTGCTGATTATCTGGCTGAACGCGGACGTAAAGATTCAAACATGTTTGTGGAGTTTCTGGTAGCGATTGCATGGGCACCAACTGGCATCGCCTACTTGCTGGTGGACGATCCATGGATTGCCATGGCTTTGCTTGCGCCAACTTCCTTCCTAGTTGCCGCGCCCTTCGGTATCGCACCTGCGGCGATTCAACAGATCATGCCCAACGAAATGCGCGGCCAGGCATCGGCAATCTATTTGTTTGTGTTGAACCTGATCGGCCTTGGAATTGGGCCTAGTGCCGTTGCCTTCTTCACCGACAAAGTATTTCATGACGACAACATGGTGGGTTCGTCCATGTTGGTTGTAACCCTGGCTGCACATACAATCGCGGCCGTACTGCTGTGGTTTGGGCGCAAGCACTATCTGCGTAGCATGGACCACCTTGTGGTGTGGCGGTCTACACACCAGTAGCCAATACCGGACTTGCCCCGACCATCGATTTACGCAGTTGAACAGTAAAGGTTGTGCCTTCGCCCAGTTCACTTGTGACTTCAATCGTGCCATGGTGCGCTTCAACAATCGCCTTACAAATGGCCAGCCCCAAGCCCGTTCGCCCCTGCACGCGGGAGCGCGATTTATCCACGCGATAAAAGCGTTCAAAAATGTGCGGTAAATCTTCCTGCGGAATTCCCTGGCCGGAATCGGCAATTGTCAGTTGCGCATGCTCCCCAACCGTTTCAACCGTCACCAGCACTTCCCCGCGTTCCTGATTAAAATAAATTGCGTTCGATAGCAGGTTGGTCAACAGTTGCGAAAGGTGCACGGAATCAGCCTCAATTTCAGTCGGAGCTAAATTGCAATGAATGGAAATATGCCGCTCAGCAGCCAACGGACTGAGCATTTCCACACACTCACGAGCCACACGGGAAAGGTCAAGCTGCTCTCGCCGCAGCGGCTCCTGCCCGGCATCGAGACGTGCCAACTCAAGCAGCGATTCCGTTAACTGGCGCATGCGAGTGGCGGCGCGCTGGCAGGCCGCCAATGCCTCACGATATTCCGCTTCTTCCCGCGGGCGCGCCAGCACGGTTTGAGTTTGCGAAAGAATCACCGCAACCGGCGTGCGCAGTTCGTGCGATGCATCGGAAGTGAAACGCGCCTGCTGACTGAAGGCAGCCTCCAGACGGGCGAAGGTTGTATTCAGCACTGAAGCCAGCCGCCCCAATTCACTCTCGGTATCAGCAACATTGATGCGCTGCGAAAGATCACCGGCAGAGATGCGTTGGGCAGTGGCACTAATTTCTTCAATCGGGCGAATGGCGCGCGTAGCCAGCCAGCCCCCACCGGCAAGACCTATCAACAACACAGCTACACCGGCTGCAATCAGCCACAATGCCAGACGCCGCATGCCGGCCCGTTCTGGCGCGGCGGATCGTCCAACCAACAACACAAAACCAAATGGAGCAGTGCGAATCATTTCACGATTCGTTGCCGTTGACCGCGCCACACGAACTCCGGGCGGACCGAAGAACGGTTTGGCTGCAGCATCCCTATTCGCCTGAAGCCCGTCCAATGCGCGCCTTGGTAATACGGTCCCTTTCGGTAGGTCCGCGGTACTTGCCAGCAGCGAGCTTTCCTTGTCCCAGAAAGCAAAATAAAAAGCGCCGGATTCATCGGCTTTAATCTGCTGCCTGATGCGATCCGTGAATTCAGCAACGCTCGGCATCGGGAAGGAAACTGGAGGTCCAAACATGCGCGGCGGCGGCCGCATCAATCGGTCTGCCTGCTGGTCTAATTCCTGGTCGATCGCACGCAGTTGATTATCTTCCGACACACGGTAGGCCGTTACGCCAAAGCCCACCAGTACGGCAATCAGAATCAGTCCGTGCCAAAGTTGCAGGCGCCAACGGATAGAGTTGAAGATCATTGTTCGTCACCGATCGAATAACCATGACCACGGCGGGTGGTGATGAAATCATGCCCTAGTTTTTTGCGAATGTTGGAAACGTGGACGTCGAGCAGATTGGATAGCGTGGCGTCGTTTTCATCGAAAAGATGCTCATACAAATCTGTTCGCGTAATCACCTTCCCCGGATGCAGTGCCAGATATTCAACCAAAGAATATTCACGGGCTGTTAGTGTAAACGGCTGCCCTTGTTTTGACACTGTACGCGCCGCCAGATCGATCATAAAACCACCGATCGTGATGCATGTTTCCGCTTG
>JBBRJC010000504.1:0-3885 GCA_038220135.1 Bryobacterales bacterium
CAACTGGCTTCTACTGCGCACTCCGGTTTTGTCGAAGAGAGCACGCAAAATGGCTTTGACCGAGCCTTCTGAAAGATGCATCGCCGAGGCAATTTCTTTGTTCGACAAGCCCTGCAAGAGAACTCTAAGTAAAAAGAGTTCACGCTCCGATAGTTGCGGCCGGGGATCCACTGACTTTGGATCCACAGCAGCAAATAGACCTTTCAAATAATCCGGCTCTAGAACTACATCTCCAACTGCGACGCGGCAAATTGCGGCGCACAATGCTTCAGGAGCATTGTGTTTGTGGAAAATTCCCCGCACTCCCGCGTGCACCAATTGCATAGCCTCCTGATCACTAATACCTGCTGTTACAATGAGGATCTTCAGGGGCGCTTCGCCACTTTGATTGTCTTTCAGGAAGTCCAGAGCGCGTTCCGCTCCGAGATCTACATCCAGCAGAACCACATCAGGTTTTTTATTCACCTCACTTAAAGCTCCTGCTATAGTGCTGTAAGTGCCGATTACCTCGAAACCAGGATGACTTTTGAGTAAGTGCACCAACCCTTCGCGAAACAGTGCGTGATCATCCACCACAAATAAACGGATGTTCTCCCCCTGTGGTGTACTCACTCTGCCTGCTCCTTCATTTGAACCAATGCCATTTCAACAATAAACGTTGCCCCGCTTCCTGAAACCTTGTACTTTAACTCGCCCCCGTAACTTCGAACAATTGCCCGGGAAACATACAAGCCGATTCCGCCATGGCCGGTCCCGCTACGGAAAGGCTCAAATAATTCAGCAGGCTTTGCCACGCCTGGTCCAGAATCGCAGACTTGAAGCCGGAGTTGGCGTGCAGTGGTTGAAACCGAAATTCTAAAGTGCCGTTGTTCCGATTCCATCACTGCCCTGAGGCTGTTCTGAGACAGATTCATCAATACTTGCAAAATTCCGTAACTCTCACCTACAACCTTTGGCAACTTCTAAGGCACATCCCAAAGCAGGCTTCCCTGAGCGTCTTTCCAATCCGGTTCAATGATAATTCGGAGTTGATCGAGGATCTCATTCAAGTCGAGAGTTTCCAGCGCCGCACGACTGCGGACGTGCAAATCGAGCGCCGCTATCTTACCCAACGCCGAAACCAGCGAACCCAGAGTTTGGAAGTCGACACTATCAGATTCCGGAACACTCTGTTGAACCCGTGAATAGACCAAAGTGATGGCACTACAGACATTACGAATTTCGTGGGAGACGCCAGCAGCTACTATTCTGTTGTTCGCCAAAAGCTGCCGCAGATTCTGTTCTTCTCGATCACGGATTTCATCAGAAACGTCAACTGCAATTGCAGCCAAACGCCTTCCTGTGGGCGTATCGTAGGTGGAAAACCAGGTTTGCGCCACAAAAAGCTCACCGTCTGCGCGATGGCCCTGACACTGTGCAGCCGTACGAAATGTCGAAGATCCAGCTTCAAACTTCAATGCATCCGCGAGCACTGGAAGGCAATCTTTGACGGAAAACCCCTTCAATTCCGACACGGTTACCCCAAATAGTAACCCGGCTGCGGAATTTCCTGACAACACTTTGGCTTGATGGTCCAGTGTCAGAATTGCCGCAGGGCTGCTTTCCGCCAATAAAAGCAAGTGACTTTCGGCTTCGGCAAGCTGATCGCTCTTTTCGGCGATCTCTTCGCTATGCTTCAATCGTTCCTTCTGATTCCGAATCAATTCTACAAGAAAGAGGCCCGTTGCCCAATAAGCCAGCAGTCCCAAAAGAAACCGAAGAATTGCATCAGTGGGTGAATCGAAGGTGAGAAACGCAAATCTTACTGAGGCCAAACCTAAACCAAACAAAAGAATCTGCCACCGGTTCAACGCCATGGCTGCAGGAACTATCGGAAGAACGTAGAATACGCCAAGGGGCAGGCCTGGAACCCACCAGTGGAAGCCGGCAACGCCAAGAAATAGCCCTAACGCCACCAGAAGGAGCACGGGCGCGCTTACGGTCGGGCTAGTAGCAAGTCGAGAAGGCACTTGGTCTATTCTCTCTGATACGATTCAGCATTGTTGCGGTCAAAAGAAAAAATGGCCAAAAGACTTTGGTTTTTTGACCGGAAGATAGCACCGTCGCCCACGACTTTTCGATAACCTTCTCTATTGCCTCCCAATTTTCCATCAGCTATCGATACCGAACAACAGGTAAGCTCACTCCTGTGGCCTCGACTAACTCATGGCTATTTGTATTTCTGGGAGCTAATCTTGGATGCTACCCTGGCAAACCTTCCGTTCATTCAGCTTCCTTTCATTTCTGATTTCTACCAGGGTATCTGGCAAGCACGCACCTGCGGGCCGATTTTAAATTGGCCGGATTTTAAGGGAGATGTGTCGTGCGGTAGCCAATCCACTTCAATATTCGTAACTTTTAAGTCCGGCCAGTCAACTGACACAAACTCTAGCGCGCATGGAGCTAAACACTTCTTTTCTTCGCAAATGGCTTTAGCCTTGGATCGATTTCGAATAATCTGCGCCTTCTATGGCAACATGCCTGGACCGCATGACTTTACTTACGGATCCCAAACCCGAGAATATTGTGACACTTTCAGACCTTAAACCACACCATGACAAATCTCACATTTAACCCAAGCCTTACAGTTTTCTTTCCTGCCTACAATGACGCACCATCGTTGCCAGGTCTGCTTGCAACTACCTTTAGGGTGCTTAGAAAGCATGTTGCCGAATATGAGGTGATTGTAATCAACGATGGCAGCGCTGACAATACCGGAAGCGTTTTGCGCCAACTGCAGAATGAATACGGGTCAAAATTGCGCGTCATTACTCACCCCGAGAATCTTGGCTACGGCGGTGCTTTAAATAGCGGTTTCTGCGCTGCGACCAAAGAGTTTGTTTTCTATACAGACGGAGATGGCCAATATGATGTAGGAGAACTACCCAAACTTCTTGCATTGAGCGGACCGGATGTTGGGCTCGTCAATGGAATTAAAACCAAAAGGCATGATCCGTTGCACCGCATCCTCATTGGAGAAGCCTACAATCAATTTTCGCGATTCGTATTCGGAATCCGGCTTCAGGACATCGATTGCGATTTCAGGCTGATTCGCCGTGCAACGCTGACAAGCATTCAATTGACCAGCACCAGCGGAACAATCTGCGTTGAGTTGGTGAAGAAGATTGAAATGACAGGCACCAATATTGTGGAAGTGGGGGTGACGCACAGGCCACGACTTTACGGCAGTTCGCAATTTTTCAGAGTGAAGTCACTTGCCATCACCTTCAAACAACTCTTGTCGCTTCACACCAAATTGGTATTCTTGCCGTGGTATCGAAGAATGATCGGCCAATTGGTGGAATCGATGAAATCTGTCGCACAAACAAAATAGCTTGCGGTCCCAGCAAGCCAGAACTTTTTGCTTGTATTTAGATTCAGCTTGAAGCTGATCTGGTAGGATACAAGTCATAGAAATCATGTTGCGATACTGGCTGTTTGCGATACCATTCTTCCCTGCCCTGTGGGCTCAAAAGCCTGATGCTTCGCTGTTTGAGTCCAAGATCCGGCCCGTATTGGCGGCAAAATGCTATAGCTGCCACTCCTCAAAACTCAAAGCTCCAATGGGTGGGCTTGTGCTCGATACCAAGTCTGGAATGGCTGCCGGTGGCGCGGGCGGCGTGGTGATTGCGGCTGGTAAGCCCAAACAAAGCCGCCTGCTCACGGCACTTCGCTTTACTGAACCACATCTGCAAATGCCTCCAACAGGCAAGCTGCCCGATACGGTGATCTCTGATTTTGAAGAGTGGATCTCTACCGGCGCAACAGATCCCAGAAACACAACTCAAGCCAGCGAAAACACGGCAGCCTTGAAGGGGATGTCTGTTGAGTCTGGCCGTAAATGGT
>JBBRJC010000505.1:0-3874 GCA_038220135.1 Bryobacterales bacterium
AAGGATGCTGATGGCGTAGATGGGGACGCCGGCAACTTGCAGTTTCTTGCGGGTCTGATCGAAGGTCAACTTGCTGAACGTATCGCGGCCACTGGCGAACAGAACGATGGCTTTGCGGCCTTCAATTTCCGACATGCGGTCTGCTGTATCGGTGATGGCATCGTACATGTTCGATTCCGAATAGGCGGCAATGCGCAGGCGTTGCATGGCTTCCTGGGCTTTACGCTTATCAGTGGAAAAGTCGCTCAAAATTTCGGAGCGCAAATCGTAGGCAACAACGGCCACAAAATCTTCGGGTTTGAGCGTGCCAAGAAAGGCATAGGTGTAGGTTAACGTTTCATACCAGCCATGGCTGTAGTAGGACTGAAACAGGTTGCTGAATTCAATCACCATTGCCACCGTCATGGGGGCTTCGCCGGTGCCGAAATTTGCAATTTTCTGGGGCACGCCATCTTCAATGATGCGGAAGTTGCCCTTGGGGATATTGGGAATGAAGCGACCGTTTTTATCGAGCACGGAAACGTCGACGGTGACTGCGGTTACGTCGCTGCGGAATGTGGCCGCGCCGGGTTCGGCCATGGTTCCGGGCTGCTTCTTAAACTTCGAAGGAATTTTCTCTGCTTCCGCCTCTGGTGCGTCGGCTGATCCTTTCTTCTTGGGACGTGCGACGGTGGTCGATGATTCGGTCTTCGGACCTTGTTGTGCAGAGAGCAGGCCGAAGCCTAGGGCGACAACGCCTAATGAGACCAGAATGCGGGAAAGCGGATGCATGCAATAACTCCTACTGGCTATGACTATATCAGGTAAGCGCGTGGCTGGTTGTTTGCCAATGTTAATTCGTCCATGGGCCTTTATCGCGGTTTTTGTTCATGTAAACCTGAAATTTACGGCGAGCTCTGGCCATCTTCCAATCGTGATAGCCGCGGGTGACCTGTTCAAAGATGCCGGGTTGTTTACGATATCGCGAAGGCTTGCCCTTCTGCTCCATTTTCAAATAGCCGTAGCCCCACAACATGCCGCCCAGATGAGCAACGTGGCTGACGCCGCTGCCGGTATCGCCAATGGTCATCAGGAAGGCCATTCCGCCGAGAAGCATTGCCATATATTTGGCCTTCATCGGGAACAAAAAGGAGAACATTATCATGCGCTCTGGATCGATCATGGCGAAGGCGAGAATCAAGCCGTAGACTGCGCCGCTGGCCCCGATGGTGCGCGAGGCCATGTCGCCTGCGATGGCGTTTGCCAGCACCACTGTGATGCCGGCGCCGATGCCACAGATGAAGTAATATTTGAGAAATCTGCGGGTGCCCCAGGACTCTTCAATATCCTTGCCAAACATCCAAAGCGTAAGCATGTTGAATAGAACATGGGTGAACCCGCTGGAGCTGTGCAAAAACATGTAGGTGACTAGCTGCCACAGAGCAAGCTTGCCGACGACCATGCCTGGAATCAGGCCAAAAGGGTAGAAAATCCAATCGAAACCATAGGCGCGTCCAAGAAAGGTGAGGACGAAAATGGCGAAGTTGGAGATCAGCAGCCACTTAACAGCGACTGGGAAATAGAATTGCGAGCTTCCGCGCGGCGCATACGGACGTTCGGACAGTGCCATAGCTTCTTTGAGGATAACTGAAAACGAGTGGGGCACGTGTGATGAGCACAGAGGGAAGTTTTAGCGGATCCCTTTGGTCGTTTGATTCCGCTGGTCTTGACTGGTGCCTCGAATATTGCTGAACCGAATTCTGCCGGGATTGTACTGGTTGGTTTGTTATTACTCGGTGCCTCGCGTTGGCGGCGCAGTGCGGTTGCATAGAAGTTAATCCCGCCGTTACGATACAATCCGCAGTGGCATGCTTGCGACTCAGGTACCTTTTCGGGAAAACCATTTTCTCCACAAAATGATTTTGGGCACAGCTGTTGCCATGGGCATTTCGGCTTATCACCCGACAATGGTCATTGATTGGTGGCTGGAAAATCTTCTTGTGTTTGTGCTGTTGGCAACGCTAGCCGCAACTTACAAAAGCGTTCCCCTGTCGCGCGAATCTTATCTGTTGCTGTTTATATTCGTCTGTTTTCACGAATGGGGCGCGCACCACAAATATGCCGATGTCCCGCTTGGTGAATGGATCAAGATATGGCTGCACACAACACGCAATCACTATGACCGGGTCATGCATTTTGCGTTCGGCCTTTTTCTTGCACTGCCGATGATGGAAGCATTTATGCACCTTACCGGGACGCGGAATAATTGGCGCTACTGGTTTCCGATTGAGGCTTCTCTTGCCTTCGGTGCCTTCTACGAAATGATTGAATCGCTAGTTGCGTCGATCGTCAGCCCCGATGCGGGCGAGGCATTCGTCGGAATGCAGGGCGATATGTGGGACGCACAAAAAGACATGGGATGGGGTATGGTGGGTGCGATTGTGGCTATGGCAATTGCTTGGGTGGTACGGCCAAAATCTGCATTGACCGAATCTGCGTAACTCTGATATTGTTACCGCTAACTGGAGAAGCCTTATTCGCCTGATTTGCTTGATTCTTGTTAGCATAGCCACCGGTGTTGCCGCACCCACCGCCGAGCAACTCGAGTTCTTTGAAAAGCAGGTACGCCCGATCTTTGCGGCGCACTGTTTTTCCTGCCATAGCAGCCAGGCTAAGATTGCATTCGCCGGCCTCCTTTTTGACGACCGTTCCAGCGTTTTCAAGGACGGCATTGTGATCCCCAATAATGCATCGTCAAGCCGCCTTATCCGTGCTGTTAAGGGTGAGGGTGGCAAACGTATGCCGCCTACAGGCGCGCTGGATGCTGTGCAGATTGCAACGCTGGTGAAATGGGTTGAGATGGGTGCACCCTGGCCGGATGCGCCTGCTGTGGCTGCAAAGGCCTCTGGCTTCGATTTAGAGGCGCGCAAGAAAAGCCACTGGGCATGGCAGCCGGTGAAGCCGCAACAGCCGCCTAATGTCAAAAATGCCGGCTGGGCGAAGCAGCCAATGGACCGCTTCCTGTTGGCCCGGTTGGAACAAAAGGGATTGTCGCCCGCACCTGCCGCTGATCGAAATGTGTGGTTGCGGCGTGTCACTTTTGATTTGACTGGCCTGCCGCCTGCGCCTCAGGAAATTGCAGGGTTTGCGCAGGACCAGTCGCCGACAGCCCATGAAAAAGTGGTTGACCGCTTGCTTGCTTCGCCGCAATTCGGAGAACGCTGGGCTCGCCGCTGGATGGATTTGGTGCGCTATGCGGAATCGCACGGCAGTGAGGGCGACCCCGACATTCCGCTCACTTGGCGCTATCGTGATTACCTGATTCGATCGTTCAACAGTGACGTGCCGTATAACCAACTGATCCGCGAACATCTTGCAGGGGATCTGATTCCGCCGCGTGTAAACCAGGCAACGCACACCAACGAAGCCCTTGCAGGGTTGGCGTTTTACCGCATGGTGGAGCATGGCTTTCAGCCGGTTGATCCTTGGGAAGATCGCGTGAAATGGACCGACAATCAGGTGGATGTTTTCTCGAAAACATTTCAGGGATTGACGGTTTCCTGTGCCCGTTGTCACGATCACAAGTTCGATGCCATCTCCCAAAAAGATTACTACGCTGTGTTCGGCATTTTTGCCAACACCCGGCCGGCGCAAATTCCGATTGACGATGATGCAACGCTGCAGAAAAACCGGATGGAGTTGGAGAAATTAAAGAGCCAGATCAAAGGCAAATTAGCTGACGTGTGGATTGCACAAGGCGCTGCTGCTGCCAGTCGCTTGATCCATGAAAATCCCTGGTTCACCATCAACAATCTGGAATCTGACTATCGCACTGCGTCCGCATTTTGGAAAAGTGAGAACACTGCCCGGCTGGCATACAATGCGAAGAATTTTC
>JBBRJC010000506.1:0-3856 GCA_038220135.1 Bryobacterales bacterium
AAAGACGGCTGATTGATCTGCGCTATTCAGTGAACTTGCTCACCGGTGAGGCGTCGACAGTGGTGGATAGTGAATCGCGGGTGGCGCGCTGGAAAGTGGAACTGGAAGAGTTAAAAAATGAAATGTTGGGGATTCGGGAAAGGTATCCGAAGTTGATTGCAAGCATCGAAAGGTATTGGATTGCACCGGCACCTCGGCCAGCGGCTGGGGCTGCCAATGTCCGCCGGCGGCAGGCGAACACTTCCACCGAGCCCTACATGAACACTGTTTTTGATGCGGCACAGTATGTAGACGGGACGGATGCGCAATACACATTTCTGGTGTACAAACCTGGGGAGGCGCGTGATTTGCCCGTGTTACGAAATGGCAACGTGGCAACACCGGGTGAAATCGTACCGCGGCACTTTCTTACGGTTCTGTCTAAGGGCGACAGTACGTTTAAGAAAGGCTCGGGTCGGTTGGAATTGGCGGAAAAGATATTCACAGACGCCGCACCGCTGGCTGCGCGAGTAATTGTAAATCGTGTTTGGGACTGGCATTTTGGCCGACCTCTGGTGCCCACGCCTAGTGATTTCGGCGTGCAAGGTGAAAAGCCGACGCATCCGGAACTGCTGAGCGATTTAGCCGCACGTTTTGTCGCTAGTGGCTGGTCGCTGAAGTGGCTGAATCGGGAGATTATGACGTCGGCGGCGTATCAACAATCTAGCAAGCCGAGAGTTGAGTTGGTGAAAGCGGACCCGACGAACACGCTGTTTTGGCGCATGTCACCGCGGCGAATGGACATTGAATCGTATCGGGATACATTGCTGCGAACCTCAGGGCGCCTGGATTCGACAATGTATGGACCTTCAGCGGACGTAGAACTTCCAACCAATGTAAGGCGTACAGTTTATGGACGAATCGGGCGCGGTCGCTTAAGTTCAATTCTGAAGAATTACGATTTTCCGGATCCGATGCAAAGCAGTGGGGGACGCGATTTGACGACGACTTCGCTACAACAACTGTTTGTTTTGAACAGCGCATTTTTTCATGATTCTGCGGCGGAAATCAGCAAAGCTGTGAGCGTTCTGCCTACAGATGGAACGCGGATGAGGGAACTCTACCGGCGACTGCTTGGGCGCGACCCGAGTCCGAAAGAGCTGGATTTGGCGTTGAGCTTCCTGGCGAAAGGAACGCTTGAACAGTACGCACAAGTGCTGCTATCAACGAATGAGGAGATTTTTTGGCCATGAGACAACCGATTTCCCGGCGTGATGTAATTCAGTCCGCTTTTGGTGGACTGGGAACCCTTGGGCTTAGTGCCGTGTTGGGTTCAAACACGGCGCAAGCCGCAGCGCTTGGACAATATGCAGGACCCCGGACGCCAGGCAAGGCGAAACGTGTCATCAGTATGTTTCTTGCCGGAGGGCCATCGCACGTTGATTTATTCGATCCAAAACCATTGCTGGTGAAGTTTCAAGGCCAGAGGCCGGGGTCGGTCGAGTTACGCACTGAACGGCAAACTGGTGGCTTGATGCCAACTCCGTTTCAGTTTACAAGACAAGGTAAAAGCGGCTTGGAAGTAAGTGAGATGCTGCCCAAACTTGGTGGGGTGATCGATGACATTACTGTTATCCGCTCCATGTATTCATTCAATCCGACACATACGCCGAGTGTCAGTTTGTATCATACCGGGTCGATTCTGCTAAACCGGCCGTCGATGGGATCGTGGATTTCATACGGTTTAGGATCAGAGAATCAGAATCTGCCTTCGTTTGTTGCACTGGCATCGAATGGTTCAGCAACCCGCTCTGGCTTTCTACCTTCCGAGCATCAGGGCACGCCGCTGGACACAGGCGAAATTGAACCGGAAAAGATGATTCCGAATCTACGAAACAAGCATGCCGATACGACTTCGCAACGGCGACAATTGGATGCGGTGCAGGCACTGAACAAGAATTTCAGCGAATCGTTTGGTGCTGATGACTACCTAAATGGCCGCATTAAATCGATGGAAGCGGCATACCGGATGCAGTTTGAGGCGATGGACGTTTTTGATATCCGGAAGGAATCGGCCGAGACGCGGGCGATGTATGGTTCGACTCCATTTGGTAACGGCTGCCTTCTGGCACGGCGATTGGTTGAGAAAGGCGTACGGTTTGTGAATGTTGGGTCGGGCGACTGGGATGATCATAAGGATATTGAGAAGGCCTATCGCAAGAAGATTCCGGCGATGGATCAGGCAGCGGCGGCACTGATTGCCGACTTGAAGCAGCGCGGGATGCTGGACGATACGATTGTGGTGTGGGGCGGGGAGTTTGGGCGCACGCCCGTTTCTGAGAGTGGAACGGGGAGGGATCACAATCCGTACGGGTTCACAATGTGGGTTGCTGGTGGTGGATTCAAGGGCGGGCTGGCTTATGGGGCGACCGATGATTTCGGATTTAAGGCTGTGGAGAATCGCGTTTCCATTCACGACTTACATGCGACCATGCTTTACGCGATGGGGCTTGATCATACGCAATTGACGTATCGCTATGCGGGGCGGGACTTCCGGTTGACGGATGTTTTTGGCGATGTGGTGAAAGATATTCTGGTTTAGCAGCGGGGCAGCTTCTGGCTACCAACGCTCTTTCAAGTTAAAAAGGGAATGGCCTACACAGCCATTCCCTTTCAGGCCGCTACAGCTTGGTTGTTAGGCTGAGTAAGCCTTTGCTTCTTGTCTGGACTCGCCTAAGCCTTCAATACCGAGTTCCACCACGTCACCAGCTTTTAGGAAGATTGGGGGTTTGAAACCAAGCCCAACACCAGGAGGCGTACCCGTGCTGATCACGTCGCCGGGTAGGAGCGTCATGAATTGGCTGATGTAGCTAACCAATTGACGAACGGTGAAAATCATCTGCGCGGTTGTGCTGTTTTGACGTATGGTGCCATTTACTTTGAGCCAAAGCGGCAAGGCCTGTGGATCGCCGATTTCATCCGGTGTTGCCATGAATGGTCCGAGTGGAGCAAAGGTATCGCAACTCTTGCCTTTCACCCATTGACCGCCACGCTCCAATTGCCAGGCGCGCTCGCTGTAGTCATTGTGAAGTGCGTATCCGGCGACATGATTCATCGCATCGGCTTCACTGACGTAACTGGCGCGCTGGCCAATGATCACGGCCAGTTCTACTTCCCAGTCGGTCTTTTCAGATCCTTTGGGAATCACAATTGGGTCATTGGGGCCAACCAGGGATGTTGTGCTCTTGAAGAAGAGGATTGGCTCTTTGGGGATGTCCAGGCCGGATTCCTTGGCATGGTCGGCATAATTTAGCCCGACGCACACTATCTTGCTGGGCCTTCGAACGCACGAACCAAGACGCACGCTGGCATCAACGGTTGGAGCGGATGCAGCGTTTGCCGCGGCCCAAGTGGCAAGACGCGCGAGCCCATCGCCTGCGAAAAAGGCTTCGTCATAATCAGAGCCGAAAGCGGACGCGTCAACGCGACGTCCATCGGAAAGTAACATTCCGGGTTTCTCTTGGCCGGTGGATCCAAAACGTATCAGTTTCATAATGAGTATTTGTGAAATTAACTACCGAATAGTGAGTGTACCGCCATCGACGGGTAGAGCGGTACCGGTGATGAATGAGGCTTCGTCGGAACAGAGAAATAGTGCGGCATAGGCGATCTCCTCTGGTTGTGCCATGCGCCCGATTGGCTGTGCTTTAGAGAGCTTTTCAAACATCTCTGCCTCACGGCCGGGATAGTTTTTGGCGATGAAGCCATCCACAAACGGCGTATGAACGCGGCCAGGCAGCAAGGCGTTGCAGCGGATGCCGGATGCCAGGAAATCTTTGGCTACGGCATAGGTCATCGCCAAAACGGCGCCTTTGCT
>JBBRJC010000507.1:0-3856 GCA_038220135.1 Bryobacterales bacterium
AGCCGCTGCTGCCCGCTTTTCAGACGGGTTACTGCCAATGGCGGCGGCCGTCTTTGCTGCGTCGGTCACGTTGAATAACTCAAAGGAATCCATCTCGTCATCGGCCACCGGGGTTAGCGCAAGATCGGTATAGTTGCGCGCGTTTGGATCCTTCTTCAAACTGCGGCGGAAGCGGCCAAAGCGCCAGATGGCTTGCGCCAGCTTTACATGCTTATAGACCAGATCCGCAACATACTTCGGGTAGAACAAAAACGGACTTTCGATGGGCATCGTCGGCCGGCGATCTAAACGATATTTGCGGCGAAGATAACCACCCTGTAACGGGTGCACTTTTTCCAGGGCATAGCAGCCGTAATACCAGATCAATAGGAACAGAATTTTGCCGGGACTAATGTTTGTAGCAGCCGCGCGACGCATGATTGTTTCCATGTGCTCAGGCGAATAATATTCCACCCACGCATCCTGGTATGCCTTCTCCCATTGCTGGGCCGTCATGGCCGGGTGCGCGGTGGTGGCATGCTCCAAATCGTACTTGTTAAGATCTGGCTCCATTGCGATGCCGGCCTTATGCAGGCGCTGATGATCTTCAGACCCAGGCAATGGCGTGAGCACGTGGAATTCCAGCAGATCCAGTGGCAATTCCCTCTGAATGATGCGGATATCGCGCATCATCGATTCGGGTGTATCGGTGGGGAAGCCTAGAATATAACCGGCAAAAACAGTAACACCAACAGACTTCCAGGCAAGCAACATCTTGCGATATTCCGTGATCTTATTCTGCTTCTTACGCGCGCCAGACAGGCTATCGGGGTTAATGCTTTCCAGCCCAATGAAGACACGGACTACGCCTGCTCTACCGGCCTTTTCGATGAAGCGTGGAAGGCGGTGGCACATCGTATCCACCTGAATCACGCACTTAATGTTCAGCTTCTGCTTTTCACGCAGGTCGATCATGCGGTCGAAGATCGCTTCCCAATCGGTGTTGCGGGCAAAGTTGTCGTCAGTAATGAAGAAGCGGTTGATGCCTTGCGACATGTTCTGGCGGATGATCTGTTCTACATCATCTGGAGAGCGGCGGCGCGATTTACGCCCTTGAACATTGATGATGGTGCAGAACGAACAGAGAAACGGGCATCCGCGGCCGGCATCAAAACTGGTGAGGCTTCCGCCTGTACGCTTAATTCTGGAAGCTGGAAGAATGGGCAGGGTTGCGCCTTCAAGCGAAGGCAGGTCGTCCATAAAATTGTACAGCGGCTTTAGCTTGCCGTTGTATGCATCATGCAGCACGGCTTCAAATCGGCCTTCGGCTTCACCGGCGAAAAGAGAAATACCCAACGCCATCGCTTCTTTCAGTTCAGCCGGTACTTCAGGCAACATCGACAGGCAACCGGAAACGTGGAAGCCCCCGATGGCCACTTGCACTCCTGCTGCACGCAGTTTGCGAGCAATGTCCATCGCCCGCGGATACTGATTCGATTGCACGCCGACGATCGCAACCAGGCCTGGACCGCTGCCCATTTCTTTGGCAATTCGATCTGGCCGCACTCGTGTGTTGGTTTCATCAACCGCGCTGATTTCGATTTCGACGTCTTCGCCCAGGATGTGCCGCTGCTTGCAATCAAGTGCCAGGCCATTCATCACAGCGAGAGTATTGGAGGGGATGGCGGAGCGAAACCACTGGATTAGATAGCCATCGTCGTCATAATGGGTTGGCTTCACCAACATCAGTGGAAAGCGTTTCGCGGATTGTTGTGTGCCGTTCATAGCAAAAGCTTCGATGGAACTCGTTCACTTGACATTGTAACCCGCAAGCTGTGTGCTACAACAGACAAAGATGCGCTCGATCCTTTTGTTCCTCATCATTGCAGCCGCTTGTTCGGCGCAGACTAAGAAGCACGATCCTACTTCGCCTGACCCGAACATGAAGCGGGCAATTGCGGCTCGAGATACGGTCTTCATTGAGGAACTAACGTGGATGGAGGTGCGCGATGCGATCAAGGCGGGCAAAACAACCGCAATCATAGCCACTGGCGGCGTCGAAATGAACGGACCCTACGTAGCAACGGGCAAGCATAACTATGTTTTGCGAGCCACTACGGAGGCGATTGCACGCAAACTTGGGAACGCGTTGGTGGCTCCGATCGTTCCTTTTGTTCCCGAGGGAAGCATTGATCCACCGACCAGCCACATGCGCTATCCAGGTTCCATATCTGTGCGTGATGAAACCTTCCGCATGATGCTCACTGACATTGCCCGCAGTTTGAAAACCGGCGGGTTCAAACATATCATTCTGATTGGCGATAGTGGTGGGAATGTGAAGGGCATGCACGCGGTTGCTACTGAACTATCGAAGCAATGGAAGGGTGTGACAATTCATCACATTCCCGAATATTACAACTATGCCGGTGCCAAGAAGTGGCTGGCTGATAATGGCGTGAAAGAGGTGGATGAAGGCCATCATGACGACTACGCCATGGAATCGCAAATTGCGACTGTCGATCCGAATCTGATTCGCGCAACCGAGCGTCAGGCAGCGGGCAAGTTTTCAATCAATGGGGTGAATCTTGCGCCTCTAGAGAAGACCATTGCGATGGGCAAGAGATTGGTGAATTACCGGGCCGAGGTGACGGCGGCGGCAATTAAAAAAGCGTTGGGCCAGTAACGCAGGTGGTTGGGGCCGCGTCCCAAACGGCAGATGCGACTTCTACTTCTACTTGGGCTAATGACCACGTGTGTCTGCGCGCAGCAAACTGTCATTAAGACCACCGTTCCTTTGGTTTTGGTGCCGGCGGCGGTAACTGACAAGCACGGCAAAACTATCGACGGGTTGAATGAAAACGATTTCGAACTACTCGACAACGGCAAGGTTGTTAAGCACAGTCTTGAAGTGAGCACGCAACCGATTGCTCTCATTGTGGCGGTGCAAACCAGCACGATTGCTGGCGCGGCGCTTGCAAAAATCCAGAAAGTTGGGGCCATGTTTGAACCATTGGTGGTGGGTGAAGGCGGAATTGCGGCAATTCTGACTTACTCCGACAAAGTGAAAGTGTGGCAGGATTTCACACATGATGCTGGCGAATTCACAGGACGAATGCGCCAGATTGAGCCTGATGGAGCCGAGGCGAGGATGAGTGATGCCGTGGTTGAAGCGGTGAAGCTTTTTGAAACGCGCCAGAAGTTCCGGCGCGTGCTGGTAATCATCGGTGAGGCTAAGGATCGTGGAAGTGAGGCGAAATTGACGGACGCAGTTACAAAGGCCCAGGCGGGAAATGTGACTGTTTATCCAGTGAATTATTCAGCATATAAGACGGCTTTCACCTCACGCGGGGCTGAGCGTTTTGAGGGTTCCGGTAGGCGTGTTGTGGATGGTGGCGGCGGGCTGAACTTAGCAGCAATCTTCAGTGAGATTGGCAGGACTGGATCGAAAAGCGGGGCTGAAGCATTGGCTAAGTATACGGGCGGTGAACAACTGACTTTCGCCAAACTGAATGGGCTGGAGCAGGTGGTGGCGAAGGTTGGCGAGGATCTGCATTCGCAGTATTTATTGAGCTTTCAGGCGGATGGCGCGGGGGCAGGGAAGTATCACGAAATTACGGTACGCGTGAAACACCCTGATGTGGTGGTGCGGACTCGGCCTGGGTATTGGGCGGAGGAATAGCGTAAAAGCGTTCAACTTCCCCATTTCGACCGGTACATCAGAAATGCCATCCGCGTCAGCAGCAGCATGCCTATCACTACCGGCCAAAATCTGCTCAGAGCACGCCATACGATGCCCGCCTCCTGTGTCGCGCCGGTGCTGAAAGAATACGGGAATTCGATCGACCTCTGGGTTTCGTCCCGATCTTGTCGCCCGACA
>JBBRJC010000508.1:0-3850 GCA_038220135.1 Bryobacterales bacterium
CTCGACGGCGAACCCTACACAGTCGGCGAAGGCAGCCAGTTTCAATGGTTCCGCTCACGCATCGTAGGTGGTCGTACCAACCACTACGGCCGCATGTCCTTCCGCTTTTCCGATTACGATTTCAAGCCTTACACCCGCGATGGCCTCGGCTTCGATTGGCCCATCAGCTACGAAGACATCGCACCCTACTACGACAAGGCTGAAGAATTCATCGGCGTGTGCGGCTCCATCGAAGGCATTCGTAGCGCGCCAGACGGCAAGTTTCACACCCCACCGCCACCCAAAGTTCACGAAACGCTGATCAAAAAAGCCAGCGATAAACTGGGCATCCCCTGCATTCCCAATCGTCGCGCCGTGATCACCAAAGCAATCAACGGACGCGCGCCATGCCATTATTGTGGCCAGTGCGGACGCGGCTGCCAAACAGCTTCTGCTTACAGTTCAAGCCAGGTTGACATTTTTCCGGCAATGAAGACCGGCCTTGTTAAAGTGTTCGATAACGCCATGGTTGCCGAAGTGCTTACTGACGCAAACGGCAAGGCAAACGGCGTCCTTTATGTGGACAAGAAAACCCGCGAACATCGCGTGATTCGAGGCCGCGCAGTAGTGCTCGCAGCCAGCGCTTGCGAATCTGCACGCATCTTACTCAACTCAAAATCCAGCGTCTTCCCCAACGGCTTAGCTAACGGCTCCGGCCTTGTAGGACGCTACTTGATGGATTCCGTCGGCTTCGGTTTGAGCGGTTATGTCCCTGCCCTTGAAGGCATGCCACACTACGACACCGATGGTTATGGCGGCGCGCACCTCTACATGCCTTGGTGGGAATGGGAAAATCACAACAAGTTGGATTTCCCGCGCGGTTATCACATTGAAATTGGTGGCGGCTATGGCATGCCCGGCGTTGGCAGTTATCACGGCGCTGCCCGCGCCTATGGCTATGGCGCGGACATGAAGAAGAATATCCGGCAGCGCTATGGTGCCTCCATCGGCTTCTCTGGCCGAGGCGAAATGATTCCCAATGCCCTCAGTTATACTGAGATCGATTCCAGTGTCGTCGATCAATGGGGCATTCCCGTGTTAAAGTTCCACTTCAAATGGAGCGATCACGAATGGCGTCAGGCACGGCACATGGAACGTACCTTCACCAGCATTATTGAATCGATGGGTGGCAAGGTTCAGGGTCTCAACAATGCCCAGCGCGAATCGGGTGGCATCTCAATTCCTGGCACAATCATTCATGAAGTTGGCACCGTGAAAATGGGACAAAACGCAAAGAATTCCGTGCTCAATGGCTACACACAAGCGCACGAAGTTAAGAATTTGTTCGTAATGGACGGTGGCTCTTTTGTCAGCAATCCGGACAAGAACCCAACCCTGACAATCAATGCGCTAGCCTGGCGTGGTTCCGATTATCTGGCCGAAGAAATGAGGAAAGGCAATGTTTAATCTGACGCAAATTGAACCTGCCGCACCCAGCCGGCGTGACTTGATCAAGGCTTTGGCTTTCGCCGTAACTGCAACCGGTGGCGTGATTGAAGACGTCGCCGCCGCGCAACACGCACACGAAGAAACCGCAGCTACAGCCAAAACTACAGGCGGCAAATATCAACCCAAAGCGATGAATGCAGCGGAATACAAAACGCTGGAACGCCTGGCTGTGATCATTGTTCCCGCCGACGATGTTTCCGGTAGTGGCCTCGATGCTGGCGCTCCGGCTTTCATCGATTTGCTCTCCAGCCAGAATCAGCAGCTTGCCGGCATCTTCCATGGGGGCCTTGCATGGCTTGATGGCGAGATGAACAAGCGTTACGAAAAGAGCTTTGTTGCAGCCACGGAAATGCAACAGATTCAGATGATCAATTTGCTGGTTGAAGCAGAACGTCACGAACGGCTTCGCGTCGATGAGGTTGCAGCAGTAAAGCGTTCCAGTGATAACCGCGATTTCGCCAACTATACGTTGCGCCCCGTACACCCGTTGGCAGCCGGTGGCCACTTCTTCGATTGGGTTCGTAAAATGACAGTGGATGCTTTCTACACAAGTCCGATTGGAATGAAGGATCTGAATTTCATGGGCAATAAGGCATACTCGAAGTATGAGGTTCCCAACGAGAGCCTGGAGTACGCACTGAAGCGTTCGCCTTTCGCCTAGCCTATGCGGTTGATTTCTGCGTTACCGGTTGCGTTGATTTGCCTGCTGCCGTTGCTTGGGCAAAATCCGGAAGTTGGGCAAAGTCTTCGTGGCCGCGTGTACAACGCCATCACAGATCGTGCCATGCCCGATGTGGAGTTAAGCCTGCACAGCATGCAGTGGAAGCCCGTTGGCATTCCAGTTCGCACCAACCAACAAGGGGCGTTCCTATTCCGTGGTATTGCGCCCGGTAGCTATGTGCTAAGCGCCAGCAGGACAGATATTGGAACGGTCTATTTTCGCGCCAGTGCCGACGGACAGACTATCCATGTAATCTCCATTCCGCCCGACGGAAAGGAGACTGTTGTTGAATTCCCAATCCTTCCGCGCAGCGTGATTTCCGGCCGCGTGACCGACGAACAAGGTGAACCTGCGCCTCGCGCACAAGTTAGTCTGCAACGTGCCGTGTGGCGTGATGGCCGGCTGGACTTCAACCGCACCATGCAGGCCTATACCGATGACCGTGGCCAGTTTCGCGTTGAGGGCGTTGCATCCGGGGCTTACACAATTTGCGCAGGCCCGGCAAATCAGGCGCAGAGGGTTGCCGCAGTTGGTTCCATCAACTACAGCGCGCCGCCCAAATCCAGAGCCTTCGTGCGAACCTGTCAGCCTGAAAGCGGCACTATCGAAATTGAGCCCGGCCAGAATAAGACAGTTGATTTAAAGATTGCGTCGCGTGCCGTTGTTTCCATCAGAGGGCGCATCCCGCAATCATTAAACGCCGTCCCCTCAATTCGTCTGGCTTCGGCTAACGACCCGTTAGGGCAGCAGTGGATTGCTGTTGTTGACCCGGCGCAGAAGACGTTCACTTTTCGCGACATTCCCGAAGACACGTATCGAATCGAATCAGAAGCAGTTGTCCCAAACCTTGGTGGATTGCCTAAACGCTTCGTAGCGAGCATTACAGTGAAGGTGGGCGCGCAAGATTTGAATGATGTGGAACTGCCCTTTGATCAGCCCTCCAAAATCGAGGTCATGTTTGAGCAACCCCAGGGGCAAGACTGGGTCAAGAGTTTTGAAAGGGTCACATTGCGCTCTTCAACGGCTGTGCCATCGAAGCGATTCAACGCGGTGCTGCAAGCCGGCAAGCGTGTATTTGAAAATATTCCCGCTGGACAGTATTGGCTGGAAACGCGGACGGACGGAGACATTTGCGTGAACTCGGTCAAGCTGGGGGAAGAGGATGTGACCAGGAAGAAGATCACTATTGCTCCCGGTTCTTCCGCAAAATTGCTGCTCACACTTTCCGCCACATGCGGTGCAATTGAAGGCCGGGTAACAGTGCTCGGCAAGCCGGCTGGCGGGGCAAAAATCATGTTACTGCTCAGCGGTACACCCGCTGATCCAGGCGACTGTTTCACCTTAACCACCGATCCCGATGGCACCTTCGCCTTCTTCAATCTTCCGCCAGGCCCCTATCAAATTTGGTCCTGGGCTGAAGATGAATTGGCCACGTTCCCAGGGCCGGCAAGTTTATCAGGAACAGAGCAATTTTCAGTGAGCATCAACGCCACTGTCGGCAGGCCTGTGTGGGCAGAAGTCACGCCAATGCCCCGAAAGACTTCCTTGCGATGATCTGCCGATTCGTTTTACTACTTTGCCCGCTGGCGCTCGTGCTAGGGCAGAATTCCACAATTTCTGGAACCGTGCTTAATGCCGATT
>JBBRJC010000509.1:0-3849 GCA_038220135.1 Bryobacterales bacterium
TGAACCAGCCGATTAAAAGCACCGCAAACAGCGCCAACTGCCAACGCGGACGAAGAATTTCAGAACGAACTGTCAAATTAGCTCTCCTCGATGGCATGCCCTGCTAAGTGTGTTATCGGCAGAATCAGACGAAGGCTGTAGCACGATTTCTCATTTCGGACTATAATAGTCCTATATGCGATATCCTGAACCTCTGATTGCCCCGATGCGCGGCGAGTTGTCCTCCAACGGCTTTGTGGAAGCCCGCACGCCTGCCGACGTGGACAAACTGCTTGCCCCCGGCTCTGGCACCGTCATGATGGTGGTTAATTCTGTCTGCGGGTGTGCCGCCGGTAAGGCCCGTCCTGGGATTCTGACCGCGTTGAAGCATTCCATTGTGCCGACAACCTCGGCGACCGTCTTTGCAGGTGCCGACGTTGAAGCTGTGCAACGCGTCCGTGATCTGTTGCCGCAATTTCCTCCATCGTCACCTTCTGTGGCTTTGTTCAAGGATGGTGTGCCTGTGTTCATGCTCCATCGGCAACAAATCGAAAATCGTCAGGCCTACGAGATCGCTCAGGTGCTGACACAAGCTTTCGAAGAGCATTGTAAATAGCCGGGCCGTCTAAACTAAAATTGGTGGGATATGCCTCGCCTCTTTCGATTTCATCCACTTGAAATTCTTGTAATTCTCCTTGTTTTATCCGCTGCTGTTTGGCTTATTCCACAATTTGGGTCGCAACACGACGAAATTCTATTCACCAAGCCGGTGTTTAATTCGAATATGTCGCACGCGACCCTTGTGGTCTTCAAAAAACCATTGCCGCTGATGATGATGAGTTACCTTGGTGCCCTCAAGGTTTACGTCTACAAGGTGATCTTCGGCATATTTCCTGCCTCGTTGTGGAGCCTTCGCCTACCCACATTAGCGGCATTGCTGGGAGCTACTCTGCTGATTCGGAGTGCACTTGTCCGGATCGGAATGCCCGTTGCGGCCACGGCATTCTTAGTCCTATTTCTAGCCTCGCCGGTGATCATCGTCGCGGGGGTGTTCGATTGGGGGCCGGTGTGCCTGCAATTGCTCTTGTTCGGCGGAACCATATATTTCCTCGCCCGGGCATCCATTGACCACCGTCTGAAATGGTTTGGACTTGCTGGATTGTTCTTTGGCCTTGGCGTATGGGATAAGCTTACCTTTCCACTCTGCTTCGCCCCGGTCACCTTGCTCCTGCTCGCAGCCGCGTTGCGCACTCTGCCGAGCACCAAAATCACCAAAGCACTTTCTCTTGTACTGGTGACTGCCGTGTTGGGAGCACTTCCATTTCTGCTGGCTCTGCTGCAAAATAAGACACACTCAACTTCGCAATTACAGATTGAAGTGGAGGCTTTTCCACTAAAAGTAGTTACTTTTTCCCGAAGTATGACTGGCACCGTATTAACGGGTTATTTCACTTCGCGTGATGCCTACATCGATACGATTCCCGATGCATCCTTCGGATACTTTGCCAGAGTTGCCGATCGAATTCTTCAACTGAGCGATTATGACCGGTGGATAGTGCTCGCTTTACTTCTAATGGCAGTTGGCATTCCCGGGAAAACGCAAAAGGGCCGGCTGCTGTTGATGCTTGCCTTCGCAATTAGTTGGCTGACAATGGCCATGCTCCGGAATCTGGGTGGATCTGGGCATCACACAGTGCTTCTTCACCCGGTCCTGTTGTTGATCGTGGCGCTGGCTATCGAAGATTCCTGGAACCGTCCAGGTTTGCGTTATATAGCTGCGTTTGTTGCCGCAGTTCTGGTGATGGTGAACCTTGCTGCGCTCGGTGACTTTCTGCTTCGGGTTAAATATCTTCCCATTCCAACCGTTTGGTCACCCGCAATTTCCAAAGCCGCAATGGCAGTGGTTGCCACCGGGAACACCAACCTATTTGTGGATGATTGGGGCCTGGAAAATTCGGTGGTGCTATTTTCAAAAGGTAAAATATGGCCGCAGCCCGCGGTACCCCACAATTGGCGCGAGGGCGTTACCGATTCCGATATAGCCGATGCCGTGAAGGCCGTTACCGCGCCAGATGCCATTTTTGTTGGATTTGCAGCCGGCCAGCAGCAATTCCCCAAAGGGACAAAGCTACTGGCCGAAGCCGCTCAAGCTAAAGGGCTGGCGAAGATAGTTGTTGAGGAATATAACAACGCACGGGGTGAGCCCGTGGTAGTCCTCTACCGCTTTTATTAAAGATCCCGGACGGTGGTGTCATCTCCGAAACTCCAAAAACCACCTTCCTTTATTTCTAAATCCTTTAAAGATATGGCAGTTATTTGGCCTCAATCTTTTCCGAAACCCTGATCAGAAGCAGTTGCGCCGCGTGGCCAACGGCAACGTGATCGCTCCCGTGAAATTCATCGGCAAGCTATTCGGAATCGGTGGGTAAGAAAAGACGAAAGAGGGATGATCTTGCCTTGTTAGATTTTTCGCAACGCAACCTTTTGGCCCAAAGCGTGCAATATTAGAGTTGGCCCTGACATTGTTTGAAGCATTTAACGCAGTTCCAGCGGGAATCCACTGCCTAAAATCTATAACCTCGATCCCCCTTTTAAGAGTATTCTCCCATGCCAAACACCACCACCCAAACCGACGAACACTTCATGCGCGCTGCCATCGAACAAGCCCGGATAGGCGACCGTACCCCTGGCGCGGGCGAGGTCGGCTGCGTCATCGTGCGCGATGGTCAGATCGTCGCCTCCGGCCACAACGAAGCTGAAATGCGACACGATCCTACCGCCCATGCGGAAATCGTCACGCTGCGTAAGTTGGGTCAACAAACGAAGGCGACAGATTTCTCCGGCTCCACTCTCTACGTCACCCTGCAACCCTGCAGTATGTGTGCTGCGGCTTGTATTTGGGCCAAAATTAATCGAATCGTCTTCGGCGCAACGCGGGCCGATGTTAACTCCATGTACTTCGACGCCCGGCACGTCAACGCCACTGACCTGATTGCCGACGCGTTTAAAGAGGACATCGAAATCGTCGGCGGCATTCTTGCCAAAGAGTGTTCCACTTTCTACTACAAGCCCGGCGAGACCCCACCGATTGAGGAACAGCAGAACCGGTAGCGGAGTCTCTCCGAAGGGCCATTGTCCGAATTGGAGTTGCGCGAAGCGCTGCTTCGGCATCGCTGGTTGCGTCGTTGAATGTAAAGGAAAGCCACGCCTGATGGCAATGCCCGCACGTTCGAAAAACAAAGATCCGGGACCGGGGGTGTTCAATCAATACGCCCTTGGTGAGCTCTTCCCAGCCATGCACCCGAGCTTCTTCAACCGTGTGGCCGATCAAAAAACGCGCCAGACCTCGCGGCGTGCCATTGTCAAAAAGAATGCGCATGAAGTAGCGGGCTAATCGTAGCTCGGCACCTTATCGAGCGAACGCGCGACGAAAGCCATAAGCTTGTCGATCTCTTCCCTGCTCACAGGAAACTGTTCGATGACTTCTTCAATGCTCATGCCCGCCTCAAGATTTTCGAACAACACCTTAACGGGCGTCCGGGTTCCCTTCAAAACCCAGGCATCGCTGACTTTGCCGGGAATGCTTTCCACGGCGGCGCATTCCGACCAATCTAGGTTTGCCATAAATTGCCTCCCTTCTTGATGGTGCACGTAGGATTTCCAAATAGCACACAAACAGGCAATGTCGGAAGGAGATGCAATTCGCATGTCTTCGATTGGTTTGGATATATCTAGAGCTTGTCCCGTATGCCGGTATTTTCAAGAAACTATTCCGCGCGAAAATTATCGCGTTTAAAACGAAGCACTTAAGTTGGTCCAAGTTGCCGCCTCTTGGCCTGGAATCAGAGAACCTCGCCTAATGGTTTAAGT
>JBBRJC010000510.1:0-3847 GCA_038220135.1 Bryobacterales bacterium
GGGATTCTGACGATATGCGAAGATAGGAATGGAAGTAGGGCAGTGGCCTCAGCATCTGAGCAAGTAACGAAACTCGACGTTCGACCGACCGCGATTCTATCCGTGGATGTAGAAGACTATTTCCATGTGGAAGCGTTTACCGACATCGTCTCTCGCGAGAGGTGGTCTGATTATCCGAGCCGGGTTGTGGAGAATACACGGGTTTTATTGGATTTGTTCGATACCTGGAATGTAAAGAGCACGTGCTTTGTTTTAGGCTGGGTGGCCGAACGGAATCCATCGTTGGTTCGTGAAATTGTCGACCGCGGCCATGAGTTGGCTTGCCACTCGTATTGGCATCGCTTGATCTACAAGCTGACTCCGCAGGAGTTTCGGGAAGATACGATGTTGGCAAAAAACGTGATTGAGCAAGCTGGCGGTGTTGCGGTTAAAGGCTATCGCGCTCCCAGTTTCTCAATTGTACAGAAATCAAAGTGGGCTCTGGATGTGCTTGCCGAATGCGGATTCACATATGATTCGAGTATTTTCCCAGTTCGGCACGATACATATGGCGTGCCAAATGCGCCGCGAGATCCATTTCGGATTGAGACTTCCGGGGGCTCCATTGTGGAATGCCCGATGACTACTTTCCGGTTGCCGGTTGGGCCGAATCTGCCTGTGGGTGGCGGCGGCTATCTACGAATATTTCCATTGTCTTTTACCCAAATGGGCATTAGCAGGGCGCATGCTGAAGGCCGGTCGCTTGTGACCTACTTGCATCCCTGGGAAATCGACCCGGATCAGCCAAGAATGCCCGGAAGAGTTTTATCTAAGTTAAGACATTACAGTAATTTGTCGAAAATGGCCAAGCGGCTGGAATCGCTGGCCGGACGGGTGCAGTTTTGCCCGTTTGAGGGTTCAGGACTGCTCGAGAACGCTCCCCTATTGCGGGACGGAGCATTTTGGGAAAGCAATTCAAACTGAAGGATCAGTTAACAATGAATAAAAAAGATACGATGCCGGAAGTGGTAAGTTATTGGACAAAGATCGCCGACGATTTTGATGCGATCTACACCGGTAAGAATAAGAGCGCCTTTTCTCAAGTGCTGGATAAGGTGTTCAGAAAAGACATCTACCAGCGTTACGATTGGGTGATGGAGAAGTCGCGAGACATTAAAGGAGCCAGCGTTTGCGACGTAGGTTGCGGCTCGGGACGTTTTGTGGCGGAGTTGGCCAAACGCGGCGCAGTAAAGGTTACCGGGGTTGATGTGGCTGATACCATGATCAAACTCGCCGAGGATCTTTGCCGTAAGGAAGGCGTTATCGACAAAGCAAAGTTCTATCACTCTGACGTCCTGAATTGGAAGCCGGATCAAATGTATGACCTAACCATTGCTATTGGTTTCTGGGACTACATCATGGATCCGCCAGAGCGCTTAAAGCTGATCCGTAAGTTCACCACCAAGCAGTTTCTTTCCGCATGGCCCCGGTATTGGACGTGGCGTATGCCGGTTCGTAAAGTTCGTTTGGAATACCTTGATGGCTGCCCGGTCTACTTCTTCAAGAAGGAAGAAGTAGTTCACATGCTGGAAACTTCCGGCTTTAAGGTTAACTCCTGTGAAACAATCGGCCAGCTCTTCTGCGTCGATTCAACGCCAGTATAAAGAATCTCACTGTGCTTGGCGAAATCCTGTTTTGGTTATCGGTCGCAACACCGGTGTATGCCTATTTAGGGTATCCGATTGTGTTGCTCTTGCTGCGGCTTGTGATTCACCGTCCCGTGAAGAAGCAGCCGTTCGAACCCTACGTGTCTTTACTGATTCCGGCGTATAACGAAGCGCATGTGATTGTCCAGAAGATCCAAAACTCTCTCAAGCTGGATTACCCGGCGGAGCGATTGGAGATTCTGGTTGCCTGTGATGGACCCAGGGATGGGACAACGCAGCTTGCAATTGAAGCGGCTAAAGGGACCAGGGTTAAGGTTCTCGATTTCAAACAAAACCGGGGGAAAATATTGACGCTAAACGATGCGATCACGCATTGCAGTCACGATATCGTAGTATTTTCCGATGCAGCGGCGATGCTGTATAAAGATTCGGTCCGTAAGCTTTTAACAAACTTCGCCGATCCGCAGGTTGGTGCGGTTAGCGGAAAGTATACTGTGATAAAAGCTGACGAAGTTGATGTGGGAAAGTCAGAGGATTTTTACTGGAAGTACGAAACGTTCCTCAAAGTGCAGGAGTCAGAAATCGCCTCAACCCTAGGTGGGCATGGGCACTTGCATGCAATTCGCAAGGCGCTGTATCCTTTCCCTCCTAAGGGAACAATCAATGATGACTACATCATTCCAGTGTCGGTTTTAGCCAAACAATTCCGGGCCGTATATGAACCAACAGCGATTGTTTACGAAGAAGCGAAGGAGATGACGGGGTTTGGACGCAGGGTTAGAATTATGGCTGGCAACATTCAACAAATCGCTGAAATCAAGGGAGTGATTCGACCGTTTCGTCCGCTGCCGCTCTTCTTCTTCCTATCCCACAAAGTGGCGCGCCTGGTTGTACCATTCGCCATGGTTGGCGCCATTATCGCGAATCTGTTCCTGCTTGATTCGTTGATTTACCAGATCCTGATGACTGGCCAGACTTTGTTTTATCTTCTGGCGTTGGCCGGAACCTACATTAAGCTTAGGCCCCGGCTGCTGATGCTGCCCTTTTACTTCACGATGATAAACGTTTCGGTCTTTTTCGGGTTCTACCACGCTCTGACTAGCCGCAAGCAAATGGCTTGGGAGTAATCAATGCTTTTTCGCAGGGTATTTGGCCAAAATCGCTTCAAATTCGCGCGTCACTTGCTCCCAGGAGAAGTGCTCAGAAACCATGTCGAAGGCGGCTTGTTCCATTGTTTTTCGCTTGACGGAGTCTTGAATAAGCTCCACCGAACGGGCGGCGAAATCCTGCGGCGAATCGGCAATCATAATATTCTTACCGTTGTCATAGATCAACCCCTCGGCACCGATAGTGGTGGAAACTACCGGAGTTTTTGCGGCCATCGATTCATAGATTTTCAACCGTGTTCCGCTGCCAATCCGCAAGGGCACCACAGACACGGTCGCCCCCCACAGATACGGGCGAATGTCGGGAACAGTTCCGGTCACAACAATATTAGGGTCAGCGTCACCAAGCCTTCGAATTTCCGCAGGCGGCGTTCGTCCGACGATTGCCAACTTGGCGGAAGGCAATTGTTTGCGAATCAGTGGCAGAACTTCGGAAGTGAAAAACTTGACACCGTCAATGTTGGGCATCCAATCCATCGAGCCCACAAAAACCAGATCCGCAACCGAAGCCTGAGCGGCGGTGTGTGGTCCAAAATAATCGATATCGACCCCAGTTTTGACGTCAGAGACGTCCGTGACCCCGAACATTTGTTCCAGCTTACGGGCATCGATAGGCGAGACGGCAATGACGTGGGCACATTGTTGAACCGCTTGCCGTTCGCATGCAAGCATTCGATCACACTGCATTCCAAAGTAGGCTTTACGCAGCGGATCTCCACTCTTTTCAACGTGACGTTTCCAAATCATCGATTCCACGTTGTGTTCAAACAAAACAACGTCATCGAGCGATTCGAAATTGGGCGCGGGAAAAAGAAAGTCGCAAACAACGCTGTCAAACTTTTCTTTAGCCCGAAGCTCCGCAATTTTGGCGCGCATCGGCTGTCCCACGTAGCGGCTAACCGACAACGGCTTATCGGAGAACAGATTGGATGCAAGCTGACCGAAAAATGCCACGGACCCGCGGGACGGAACCTCGTGCGGCACGGCATAGGCACGCGTCGAATACTCCGAAGCACGCGCAAATCCTTCTTTATC
>JBBRJC010000511.1:0-3834 GCA_038220135.1 Bryobacterales bacterium
CAAGGCGTCGATTTCCAACTTCACACCCATCGCCACCGCGTCTCCTCAAATCGCGAGCGATTCCTGAAGGAAATCGACGATAATCGCATCCGCCTCGACAAACTAAGCCCCCGCAAGGCAACGCATTTCTGCTATCCCGGCGGCTACTATCGACCGGAATTTCCGCTGTGGCTGGCAGATCACAAAGTGGTTTCCGCCACCACATGCAACGCAGGCATCGCCGGCCCCCAATCGCAGTTGCATCTGCTGCCACGCTTTATCGACACCATGTACGCAACCCCAGTGGAATTCCGCAGTTGGCTCAGTGGACTGGCCAGTTTCCTGCCCCAACGTCAGCACGTAATGAGCGAAGGCCAACTGATGGAAGAGTATGAAAGGAGCAACACTTGAAAGTTTTAGTTACCGGAGGTGCAGGCTATATCGGCAGCCACACCGCCAAGGCACTTCTCAAAGCCGGCATCACACCCGTCGTGTTCGATAACCTGTCGCGCGGCAACAGTTGGGCCCTCAAATTTGGCGAATTTGCCGAAGGCGATTTGTCAGACAAGGCCCGCATTCGACAAGTTTTGTCCGAACACAATATTGAAGCTGTCATACACTTTGCAGCGTTCATCAACGTTGGCGAATCGGTCCCCCATCCGGAACTCTATTTCCGCAACAACACAGCAAACGCGCTGACCCTTTTAGAAGCGATGCGTGAGGAAAACGTCCGCCGCCTGGTCTTCTCTTCAACCGCTGCAGTCTATGGCGACCCGCAAATGCCCGTGCTTTCGGAATCGCATCCCAGGAATCCGGTTAACCCCTACGGAGAATCGAAGCTGGCCGTGGAAAACATGCTCAAATGGTTCAGCCCCGCATTCCCGCTCGGATACGTCGTCCTACGCTTCTTCAACGCCTCCGGTGCCGACCCCGATGGCGAAGTAGGCGAAGCCCACGACCCGGAAACCCATCTTATCCCGCGCATCATTTTCGCAGCCCAGGGAAAGATCGACGCAATCGACGTTTTCGGCACCGACTACCCCACTCCCGACGGCACTGCTATTCGCGATTACGTGCACGTGCTTGACTTGGCCGACGCACACATCCGCGCTCTGCGATATCTGGAACAAGGCGGCGAAAGCACTGCCTTCAATCTTGGTTCAGGCAAAGGTTTTTCTGTAAAGGAAGTGATCGACACGGTGGAAAAAGTGTCAGGCCGGAAGGTGCCCGTACGATACGGACCACGCCGCGCCGGAGACCCACCCTTGCTCATTGCAGATTCGAAAAAGGCAAATGAAACCCTAGGTTGGAAGGCAGAATTTACGCTCGAACAAATTGTTCAAACCGCCTGGAACTGGCACAGCCAGAAGCCCTGATTGAAGAGAAAAATCGCGGGCGGTGATTGCCCAACCACCGTCCGCAGCTTCTCGCCTCTTCTGTGGCGAACTTTTCAATTTCTGCTGGGCTGGCGCCGCGCAAAGCGGCCAACTGCAAGTAGTGCAATTCCTAGCGCAACAAACGTCAACGAACCAGGTTCCGGGACATTGGAAAAGCTCCAGTTAACCAGATCGTGATTTTCCCAACCACCACCCGTAGACGACGTTAGTCCAATGTAAGCACCCGTACCACCATCCAAACTAAGCAGCGAACCAAGGTCAACCGCAACATCCATAATAGGATTGCTCATATCCACAAAAAAGACTTTTAACGAGCCCGGCGTGTAATTGATTTTCGCCTGATAAATGCTACCGTCAGACATGTTCTGGGAAGGTACATAGATCCCCCGATTTGGGTTCGTGAATGGATCCAGCGGATCAGTGCTGGCACAATGCTCCGGCCGGTTTGCAGCAGTACCCAGGCTATTTACCGCAATATGGTTATTGTTCGGCTCACAATACGAATCTCTGTTCTTCCAGGTATCGAATTCCACTGCCAGGCTGTTCGCAATACCGTAATATCCAATGCCGCTGTTAGCAAGCCCAAGGGCTGTATTCGATGAATTCTGCACAACAAAAACCAGACCATCACCGCCATCAGCTCCGTCTGCAGCTCCGGCAATCGTGCCATCTCCGCGATAAGCAAATTGGTCAGTTATCTGAAAGGTGAACATGGTTGTGAAACCAGTTTGCACATCAACCAGATTGGAAAGCCATACCGCGCCAACTCTCGAAGGATTGGAGGAAGTCAGCCGCAAAGCACTGCCGGCAACTGCGGTATCGGACACGTAGTTAAGGCCAGAGGCTGTTGAAAAATCGTTAAAATCGAAAGTTACTGCATTGCTAGAGCCTGCAACTATAAATGAAAAAAGAACAAGCTTCAGAGAAGCAAAAGAGAGAGTTTTTGTGAGTGTCATTACTTATTCAGCCTCCCTACCATGAGAACATTCAAGATCCACGTTCCCTATAGTTCAAAACGGGTTTGTGTACCGGTACAAGCTGGACCAGAAGTCCTAGAACTCGAAGAACATTCGACCGTATCCGCCAATCCGGGTGTAAAATCCCAACTTGTTTTGATTCTCCATTCCAATTACGAAACCGTAATGACGGCTAAGCCACTTGCGAAAGAACGCCTGCGTCGAATAGCCAGTCAGATTCACGTCTAATTGCTTTCCTAGAAAATAGCTATATACTTCCTTACCGCCACCCACTGTTGCACCGATCCAATACTTCCCTTCCCTGCCATATTGAACCGACATATTTGCGGAAGAAGAAGTGTGATCCCCAGGCTGGTTGCGATTAACGTTGTAATTGCCCCCAATAATCGTTTTCTTGGCGTAATACAGGAAGCCAGTCGAATAAATCTGCCCCTTTACACTCCCTGGAAAATCGAAGTAAGTAAGCCCGGTCGACAACACCAGCCGCGAATGAGACGGAATAATGTAGTGCGCCCGAAAATCATACCGCTGACGTGGAAACAACATCACTCCATTACCGGAATTGGTAGGCGTAAGACTAAATCCCTGCGTTGTATAAACATGCTTCGACCAGGTGTAGTAGCTGGAAAAAGCGAAATTCTGTGAAGTTCCTTCAGGCCTTGTCTGCGATGTGAATTGGAACACAGGCGTGAAACGCGGAATGGAACGCACCGTGAAAGTAGCGTCCTCGCTCCGCCAATAGCCAATCCCCTTCGAGAGATGGCTATGCGATGTGCCTACCTCCAGCAAATAAGGCAGCGGGCTTTCGTAGCCAGGCTTTTCAAAAGTTGCCTTCGGCTCAGCCGGATTATCTTGGGCAAACAAGCACGTCGGCAATAAAGTCAGACAAAGGATATAGTGTTTCATACTTCCTCTCCAGATTGGGGAGCTTTTAGCCAGGAAATGGGTGTGGAAACCGCTGTAACTCGCGCCGCCGAAGCCAGCTTGCCGTGAATAACAACATTGCTTTCCACTGTGAGAGTTCCGCCCGAATAGGCAACCACCGGAGTGGTATCGCGTAAGCCACGGACTCCATTCTTCAGAATCAATTCACCAGCGGCATGAATGATGCCCTGGAAATAAGTATCAGCCCCAACTTCTATATTTTTGTCGGATATGAGATTGCCCTTCAGCACACTCAACTCACCAATCCGGATAGACCCGCTCGCTTTCAAATCCTGCTCGAAGAAATTCTCACGAACCGTATGAATATCCCCTTTCACAATCAGCGGTGCCCGCAAATGCAGCGGTGCGCTCAACTTCAAATCACCGTTATAAAGATACGATCCACCACCCATCGCAAACAGTTTCCTAGGATCGTAGCCGTTACTCTTGCGGTCCTTCATGTTAGCCGCGTGAGGAATCATCACCACTTCGCGCTGCTCAACGGTAAGCTTCGCAACAGTCTCCGCACGCCCCTCCGTCACAATTTCCGGAGCATA
>JBBRJC010000512.1:0-3828 GCA_038220135.1 Bryobacterales bacterium
AAATACCCTGCTCCGGTTGACGGCTGCTGGGCTTAATGCCGAAGTCCAAAACAGATATGGACCTTATGAGGTGCCTCCGATTTTCCCGTATCCTAAAGGAGTAACAAATCGGCGACCGAACTCAAATTTACCCAAGCGTAACACAGAGGACCTGAAACGACACAATCGTTTATTTGGTCTTTTGAAGGATGAAAAGATTGCAGGCAAAGGGATCTACGGGTTTCAGAATGGTTTCACCAAGTGGTATTGCTATTTTAGTGGTCAAGTGGGGGTATAGGGTGTGTTATCTATGATTTTCCATAGCAGCCGTATGCATGAAGTTACCATTCTGGGTGAAACATTGTCTAAAATTAATGTTACGGATCGACATGAAATAACGGCAAAGTCCAGATTGCCCTTCGGGTTTAGGGGATCTGGACTTGGCAGCAGAACTCGATATTGGAGACCGAGGGCTTAATTTACGGCTGATGGCTGTGTGGCTGAGGTTCTAAATTCATACTGCTGAATTTCCATCGCGGCGCTGCCATCTTCATAGCGGATGATGCGGCCACGGGCTACCAGCTTCAGTGGTGTTTTGTTGTTTAGTTGCGCGGGCCAGCTGATTGAAACTTCCAATCGCTTGCCGGGGAGCAACAAATGTTCTGCGGTGAACAGGATTCCTGTCGATGACATGTTCAAGGTTTTTCCCGCGCCGATTTCGTCCACGTTCTTCTTGTTGAGAACTTTGTAACGAACGTCCCGCTCGATCGGGAAACGGTCGGAACCGCGCCGGTCTGTTTTACTTCTATCTAAATTCACTCATCCTCCTTGCAAACTCACAAACTGACTTAACGTGCAATTAGTGACTGCTTCGATAGAATGCGGTTTGGGACAAATTGTCTCAATAGGAATTGGGGTTCAATCGCAGACAGTACTTCGAGAGGCGGCAAACCAGTACTAAACTAGTGCTCGCTCCAGATCGCGGTTCGATGTATGCTAAGTTAACTATGAAAAATCTAAGGCTTTTCACCTATTTTTTGGTTACATTCACGTTAGCAAGCGGCCTAGTTGCTGCAGAAAAGAAGGTAGTACAACCGAAGGACACGCCTGCGGGGCGGCCATTTTCGCAAGGGATTCAGTTCGGCGATACGCTGTATGTTTCCGGCATGACGGGGTCTGGGAAGGACGGAAAAATTCCTGAGAAGTTCGAAGATGAAGTAAAACAAACGTTGGATAACATCGCCGCAGTGTTAAAAGCAGGTGGTTATGATTTCTCGAACGCAGTAGCGGTACAGGTGTATCTAACTGATATGGAACTATTTCCGAGGATGAACGCGGTCTACATGGGTGTATTCCCCGAGCCCCGACCGACTCGGACAACAGTCGGCGTGGCAAAGCTGGTTGGGACTGCAAAGATCGAAATTACAGTGACAGCCCGGAAGTAGTGGTTAGTTGGACAGGGCTCCAATGAGCCGTAGTGTGGGAAGGCAGTCCAAATTGCCTGCCTTCCCTTTGAATACAACCGATTTGGATTCGGGTAAGTCTAGAACTGGCACGCGCGTGCTTCTGAGTTTCGGCAATTCCGCTAGTTGCAAGCGGTTCCTTTGTCTGCTTAGTTTGCAAGGTTGTAGTACTCCTCCCCACAAATTGGGGTATATTTTTTTGGCGGACTTTTTTCCGGATCCTCGCTCTACATTTCGACTGAAGAAATACAGTCGATTTTAAGAACCGAGCTTAAGTAAAGGAAAAACATGACCCCTCAGATTCTGTCCGCGTTACTCAATGAAAGAAAAAGCACAAACCAGGAGATTGCAGCATCCTTCGCCGCCTTGTCGGCAAGAGATAGCGGCTACACAGTCTCCCTATCCAACTCGAATGGCTACATCGTGATGAATTGGACTGCCCCAACTGTGGGCAATTCCGATTACGTTGCCCTGTACGCCGCAGGTGCCGACACCACTGTGTACAACGGGTACGCGACCTATCAATGGTGCAGCAGTGGTACCCCTGTCACGAGCAACCAATACTCCAACCCGGGCTTGATTGCCGTTTACTGGAGTTGGGATACAAGTCAAAATCCAAAGAAGTACGTTGCGGTAGCTCAAAGCGCTGGTTCGTGCTGATCCGATGAATCTTTTGCCTTGCGGATCTCTTCAATGCGCTCCGCAAGGCGCTTTTCCACGCCTCTGCCAGTTGGATTGTAATATCTGGTGCCAGCCAGCGAAGGCGGTAGACATTCCATTCCGTTCATCGCGTTTTCGTATTGATGTGCGTGCTTGTAGCCGTCGCCATAACCCCAGGCTTTCATGTGCTTGGTAGGGGCGTTGCGCAAGTGCATTGGAACGGGTTCGGCAGGCATACGGTTAATGTCGGCTCGCACTTGATTTAGCGCTTGGTAGGCGGCGTCAGATTTTGGGGCTAACGCGAGGTAAATGGTGATTTGGGCTAGCGCTTGATCGCCCTCGGGAACGCCCAGGAAATGCGCGGTCTTTTGGGCAGCGATGGCTTGTTCCATAGCGCGCGGATCGGCCATTCCGATATCTTCTACGGCCATGCGGACCAAGCGGCGCGCTATGTACATGCGATCTTCCCCGGATTCGAGCATGCGGCCGAGCCAATAGAGCGCAGCGTCGGCGTCGGAGGAACGCACCGATTTTTGCAGAGCACTGATCAGGTTGAAATGCTCTTCACCGGACTTATCGTAGAGCAGCGTTTTGCGCTGCATGGTGTCTTCGATCACTTGTTGGGTGATTTCGTGATCAACGGCGGCGGCGGCGAGGTCGATCATGTTGTAGGCGGACCGGGCGTCACCGTCGGAGAGAACGGCGATTTGCTGGAGCAGTTCCGGTGCGGCGGTTTTGGCCAAGGATTGAAGAGCGCGTTCGAGGAGTTTTACGATTTGGGGCTGGGTTAGGGCTTTTAGCGCATAGACTCGGGCGCGGCTTAAGAGGGCGGAGTTGACCTCAAATGATGGATTTTCGGTGGTGGCACCAATTAGAACGATGTCGCCCTTTTCAACATAGGGAAGAAAGGCATCCTGCTGGGCGCGGTTGAAGCGATGGATTTCATCGACGAAGACCACCGTGCGGCGGCCCATACGGCGTGACTTTTCGGCCATCGCCATTACTTCCTTAATTTCCTTGATGCCGCTTAGTACTGCGCTGAAGGGGACGAATTCTGATTTCGTCATGCGTGCGATGAGGCTTGCCAGGGAGGTTTTACCCACACCTGGGGGCCCCCATAAAATAATAGAGCCAAGTTGATCCTGCTCAATGGCGCGGCGGAGCGGTTTGCCGGGGGCCAGAATGTGTTCCTGCCCCACGTAGTCTTCGAGCGTCTTTGGCCTCATTCGTTCGGCCAAAGGGCGATTGGGAAGTTCCTCATCCGGGATGGCGTCGAACAGATTCATTCGGGGATGCCCCGTTGACGGCGCGCTTCGTAGAGTAAGACTCCTGCGGCAACGGCGGCGTTGAGGCTTTCCACAGATGTGGTGGGAATGGCCAGTTCAGTGGAAGCGTGTTCGAGTATGCGGCTGACACCTCGGCCTTCACTACCAACGATGATTGCGGAACGACGAGTGAAATCGACCTGATCGATGCGTTTGGCGGCCTTGGGCATGGCTGCATATAGATCCACTTTTCGCTGTTTCAGGGCGGCCAGGGCGATTTCGGTGTCGAGCCCGGCCATGAAGGGAATGCGAAATAGAGAGCCGGCTGAGGCGCGGAGGGTTTTGGCGTTGAAGGGGCTGACGGTGCCTTTCAGGAAGAGAACGCCGGAGGCGCCGAAGGCTTCGGCGGTACGGGCGATGGTGCCAGCGTTTCCAGGATCCTGAAGGCCGTCGAGGACTAC
>JBBRJC010000513.1:0-3824 GCA_038220135.1 Bryobacterales bacterium
TCGGAATGTTCGAGAATTTCGGAAAGTAGGTTCTTGAAAGGGTGAGTCCACCAGGAAATTGGCCGATTCTAGCATCGGAAGGATTCCAGGGCCCGTCCTTTGGATCGAAGGTGTCCATGTGGCTAGGCCCGCCATTCATATTGATAAATATGCAGGTCTTGGCAGTGCCGCGTGGTGCGACACTGGAGGAGGTCACTTCAGCATCGGCGTGAACACTCAACAGGCTTGCTGCCGAAGTACCAAATAGCAGATGGCGGCGCGTGATTGCCGTATGTCCCGGGCAGTTCTTGCGTTGGCGATTCATCTGGTTCATACCTCAGTAATTGAAAGCGAAATCGAGCTTATTCAACAGCGCCCATTGCAGATCGCTGAGCCATTGATACCTGGGACCGGCGCGTCTTGCCAGCACCAAATCCAACTCGGTATCGGTTGCATACCGCGTCAATGTTGACAGAAACATGCGCTGAATCGCTTCGGTATCCGACGAATATTTTGCATTGATTTCATGGACGCGATTGTTGATGCCTACTGCAGCTGAAGCATTGCCCAGCGAACGGTTGACGTTGTTGCCATCGTTCATCATGTACAGCAAACCGAGCAGTGTTGGCTGCGATGTACGGTCAACCGTCCACCAGTTGCCCCGGCCGAATTGATTCAGAAAATCGGTAACGCGGCCATCAGAAAACGGCTCAGTCGGATCGGGCAATTGATTTGCATAGAGCACAACTTTTTGGCTTGCTTGCAGTGCCATTGGTTGTTCGGTGCGGGTGGCGGTTATCATCGCATCGTACATCTGCTCCGCTGTCAGCCGTCGAGACTGATAGCGCGCAAAGTACCGTGCAAATTCCGGACGCCAAGTTCCCTCATACCGGCTGGAAAGCTGATAGGTTTCGCTGTTCACAATTTGACGAATCAGCGGCTTCAGCTTGTAGTTATTGGCGATCAGGAAATCGGTCAGTTTTTCCAGTAGTTCAGGATTGGAATTCTGTAACGGCCAGTCACCTGGAGGTGGGCTCTTTGGATCGACACGGGCCATATCCCAATTGTCTGGAGGATCGACAATGCCATAGCCGAAGAAGTAGCTCCACATATAGTTTGCAGCAGCGCGGGCAAATTGACGGTCTGCCGTAATTAGCCGGCCCATTTCTGAGCGCCATCGGCCGTTTTCAGGTTCCTTGCCGTCAGTGAAAATTGCCGGGGTAACAACAGCATCAATGCGTGCTGGACGGCAGCCTGGATTGCTGGGCGAAACAGAGCCAGAATAACTTCCATAGCTTCGATCCACAACCACTATGCGCGGGCGGAATCCAATCGGATCGTCGCTGGTGCGAACGTATTGCATGCGCGACAGGAACGACGACATGCGCCAAAAATCTTTGCGTGTTTTCTTGCTCAGATAGAGGTTGATTTTTTCCAGATGCTGCCGGCCGTTGTGGCAGGAAACGCATTCTGTTTTATAGCCGAGAAATCCGGTTGTGATCTTTTCGGTGATGTTGTCCCATGAATCTTGAACAGGTCCAGCAAGATCCATCCAGCGGGCGAAATATTGTGTACCTGGTACTGAATCAACTTCACCAGCAGCGGCGATAAACTGCCTTGCGAAATCATCATAGGGGCGATCATCGGCAAGCATTTGGTGAACGAATTCGTAGAAGTTGTCACGGGCAGGAGTTGAGATATTTTCATGCGTCCGAGTCACCTGGAAACGATTAGTGAAAAACAGCGTCAACTGGTCTGCATAAGCTGGAGTGTTTAGAAGATCTTCAATGATTTGGGCGCGCTTGCCTGGGTCGGCATTATTCAAGAATTGGACTGCCGAATCGGGGTCTGGAATGCGGCCGGTCAAGTCGAGGTAGATCCGTCGCAGGAATTCTGAATCGTTGGTTCGTGGGGCAGCTGCGACGCCATCGGCGTTCATCTTCGCCTGAATAAATTGATCGATGAAATTTGCGGAGGAAATCAGTTTGGGATTTGCCACCTTGAGCTTGAGGCCGCGCGCGTTGCGCGAGAAGCTGCTATAGGCGCGATCCAATTCCAGACTTTGTTGCAGTTCCGTGCGCTGAGACGATGAATAGGCTGGGCAACCAGGATCCTGCGCGGAGATAATCGATACACCGAGCACGGTGATCAGGCAAAGGCGTGCAGTTGGAAGCATAGAATCGATTCGAATGATATCATATCAAGGGGCTTAGCTGCTTTATGGGCGTTGGTCAATCTGGCTATATTATTTGGGTTCGTTTTTCCGAACGGCACTATTTAGCTGCGCCGCCATGATCTAAGAAGCTCCGCTCAAAATAGTAGAAGAAGCCATCTTCGGCACCAATGATCAAGTCCAGCTTTCCATCTCCGTTCCAATCGGCGACATTTGGGGTTGGGTTGTGGCCGTTGATTTTTGCGCTAATCAATTGGCCGCGCAACTGCATAATCGGTTTGGCTTGCGTGCCAATATTTTCGTACCAGATCGGGCCATCGTCGGAATCTGTAATCAGGTCCAGATCGCCGTCGCCATCCCAGTCGGCCAACTCGATTTTGCGTCGTCCGCTGGAACCGGCGCGTCCCTTGGCGAGATTCAAGAAACGTCCACTGGGTTCCACGAAAATTCGTTCTGGCGGCATCAGTTGCAAGATGCCGTTAACGCGCTTGCGCCGGTATAGCGACAAGTAGCCTTGGTGGTTGAGCATCACCAGATCAGGCAAACCGTCGCGATCCCAATCGACTACTTTCGGTGTGGTTCGCCATTGGGTTAATAGTTGTTTTGGTTTCGGTTCCCACCACACCCACTCGGGTTTAGGTGGACGCCCTTGCCATTCCACTTCAACGGGTTGGGCGGCTGCAAGTTTCGGGGATTTTGTTGTGCCAATGTTGCGGTACCAGACTACGTCGCCCCAAATATCGTTGACTAGCAGATCGAGTTTGCCGTCCATATCCCAGTCGGCCACCGATGGGTTTGAATAGCCCCATTTTTCTTCGGCGGGGCCTTGTATGGAACCGTTGGGGCCGGCTATGCGGCGGATTGTTTTCCCATCCGCTTCCAGATAGCCGCGGTCGGTAAATTCGGGCCGATCCTTGCTGCCGGTATTTTCGAAGAACTGAATGTATCCGGCTGAATTGCCAGCGATAATGTCGAGCTTGCCATCGCCGTTCCAATCTACGGTAACTGGCCGAGATAGAGCGCCGCTTTTCATGAACGGGTCCACTTGGTTGAAGTAGCGTGGGGCGGCCAGTTTCGGCTCCATCCCTTTCGGAGCCATGTTCTCCACCAAGGCGACGCGTCCGTCTTCTTCGCCGATCAACAGTGAAGGACGCCCGTCTGCATGCCACTTCACAACACGGGGTTGAATCATACACAGATCCATGCGGAGCGCCTTGTTGTTACTTAATATGGGTGTTGGTGCGGCCAGCGCGGTACCGGTATTTCGGAACAGCGTGACTGCATCAACGAAGTTTCCAGCAACTAAATCCAGGCGGCCAGTGCCGAACCAATCGACTGGGCTGGGCGAGGGCGACCCATATTGATCGATGGGTTTGCCACCGGCTTCGAGCTTTATTGGTGGAGCGTAACGGGGTTCAGCATTTGTGCCTAGATTTTTATAGAAATAGACGAATCCATGCAAGGGGCCGCGTTGCCATTCACCGCTTTTATCGAACGCGTCGTCCCATCCGTATTCGCGCCAATCACTGACACCGTTGAGCAAATCGATCTTGCCATCGTGATCCCAATCCACGGGATACCAAAGGTCGTCGCGGCCGACGTGGTAGTTGCGCGGGATTTTTATGGACACGAATTTGCTCATGCGGTTGTTGCGCACATCATCGTAATAGCC
>JBBRJC010000514.1:0-3816 GCA_038220135.1 Bryobacterales bacterium
ATCTCCTGATTTGAATTCGATTGTGCCGGACGGGGGAGCTTCTATTATGCCGTATCCCCGCCTTCAAGTTATGGGTTCGTTGATTTTAGCAATTCGCGCTAAAGCGCCGATGTTTTCGGCGTCCTGTTTAGACTGGGTCAATAGAGCTACGATCTGAGCATCATGGCTTTGTGCATTAGCGTGCAATTCAATGACGCTTGAGTGCAGCGACTCAACGTTGACAGTTAAAGCTTCGATGCGTCCAACAATTGTCATGTTATAAAACTAGCGGAGTTGCTTCCACTACGTCAAATGACAGCCCTTGCAACGCGGGTGTATTCTGACTCGCCGCTGAACCACTGCGATTCTATTCTCCGCGACTGGTGCCATTGCAAAAGTGTTGCTCATGCTGGCCTATGATGTGCCGGAGCTACAGATTACCGGCGACCCAAATCGGCTCTCAATCGAGATGTGGGACATCAAAGTCAAAAGCGATGCCCGGGATACTTACGATGCTGCCCAATCACGGCAGATGTTACAGAACCTATTGGCAGGGCGGTTTTCCCTGCAGGTGCATCGGGAAAATGTGCAGCGTCCGGCCTACGTGTGGGTCGAAGTTCAAAGAAGCTGAAGTGAAGGTGAAGGGTCAAGCAATGTGCGAATTTCTGGAAGGTCCGTTAGTTTGGAACGTTGAGAGCTTGCACGGATGACGCAATTACTAGTGTCGTCTTTAGTTAGCGCAAAGGCCGCTTCGGCGCGGCGCAATGCAGTTAAGAAACACGGCAAGTGCATTCGCCGAAGTGAGTCCGTTTTGCGCTTGTTTCTTAGTTAGGCTGGCCGATTGTTGACCGCACTAGGCTGAACGGGCATTACAATCTTGCACTGAAATGGGATGATGCCACGGTTTCTTCCGAACAACTGGGGTTACGGCTGGAGCCTCAGCGGGTTGCGGTTGAAGTTATCGTCGTAGACCGGATGGAGAAGCCGTCTCAGAATTAAGCTTCCAGCGATTCACTGGCGTGATAGGAGCTGCGCACCAGCGGGCCAGCTTCCACGTGCTTGAAGCCCATCCGCTTTCCGGCTTCGCGATATTCGGCGAACTCTTCAGGTGCCACGTAGCGCAAAATCGGCAGGTGCTTTGTTGACGGCCGCAAATATTGGCCCAGTGTAAGAATATCCACACCATGAGCTTTCAAATCGCCCATCGTTTCCAGCACTTCTTCCTTCGTCTCACCCAGCCCCAGCATTAAGCCCGACTTTGTTGGAATATCTGGACGCAAGCTTTTTGCATACGCCAGCATTTCCAGCGATCGCTCAAATCGTGCGCCCAACCTCACCATGCGGTACAGCCGTGGAACGGTTTCCGTATTGTGATTCAAGACGTCGGGTGAAGCGTCCATTACGATTTTCATTGCTGGATGTGAGCCTTGGAAATCAGGCACCAGCACTTCCACTTTGCAGCCTGGAACACGCTCTTTGATCAACCGGATGACTTCGGCAAAAATTCCGGCCCCACCATCTTTCTGATCGTCGCGATTGACGCTGGTAACCACTGCATAGCGCAGCCCCAGCGTTTCCACAGCTTCGGCAACACGGCGTGGTTCATCCCAATCCATTGCAAGCGGGACGCCTTTTTGCACGGCGCAAAAGCCGCACCTACGGGTACACACATTGCCCAGAATCATGAACGTCGCTGTACGTTGATTCCAACATTCGCCCACATTTGGACAGGCCGCGCTTTCGCACACGGTGTGCAGCTTAAGCCGCTCCACCAGGCTCTTCAATTCGCGGTAATTATCGCCAACAGGTGCCGGGGCGCACAGCCATTTGGGGCGCTCCAGCTTTGATTCAATGGTGACCAGCACTGCTTTTATTGTAGCGCCCAGATGCGGGCACTCAACTCCTTACGCGTCTCTTCTAATTCGATGCGATTCAGATTCGGCTGGATGCAAGTGATGGCTGCCTGAATTGCGGCGCGGCACAAGTACAGCACCGATTCCACATCGGTTTGAAATTCCGGATGCACCTTGTTTCGTAAGGCTTCAATTTGCTGCGCCAATTCATGGGCTCGAGTGGCAACATCAATGGGCAGACGTGTGGCGGCCAACCAATCGGCCTGCTCGCCAGAATCGAGTGCTCGGCTATAAACAGAGGCGTCGCGAACTGCGGCGTCGGTCAGCCATTTCCGGGTTACAGCGAAATCGTGATGCGGTACACCGGAAATTCGCGCCATCTTTTCCGCTACCGCAGCAGCCATGGCGGCCGTTGCGGCGGCTGCACGGCCCGGCCCAAGATCAACCAGAAAATCTGACAACGGCTCAGATGGCAAAAGCTCTGCCATGCGATTTTCCAGCACCATATTGTCGCGAAAGTTTTCGATTCGCAGCAGGTGCGCACCGGCTTGCTCCAATGCTTTTTGCGGCAGCAGTCCGATCAGTTCGGTTGATGCGATATTCACTCCATGGGTCTTCGCTTCGGCCACAACCACATCGAACAAATCACCAAGCGATGTGCGTTCAAAGTCGGTAAGGTTGACCGAAACTTGGGCCACGTTCTTGGAGGCCAGCAAAAACCCCAAAGCGCGCACAGCGGCCAAGCCGCCAGAGGATTCGCGAATACTGCGTGCGATTACCTGAGCCACGGAAACATCGGCGGTGTCTAGTTGGAAGTTATATGCCACCAGAAATTTTCGCGCACCAACTGCCACCGCGCCTGCGGTTGGATGCAACGCTGCTTCACCAAAATCGGGATGACGGGCGAGGTTTGTTTTTACCTCTTCCCGCAGTCCTTCAAATTGCCCTTTGCGCACCAGTGGCAACGATGTCCGATCGGGATGCTTCGATGCCGCGCCGTATAGATAAACCGGAATACCAAAGCGGCTCCAAATGGCCTGCGCGGCCTTCTCCGCAAGTAGCACACATTCATCCAGAGTCACATTTTCCACTGGAATGAAAGGCACAACATCGGTCGCACCAATGCGTGGATGCACACCCTGGTGCTTGTTCAAATCGATCAGCTTTGCGGCTTCGCCTGTGGCGCGTACTGCCGCCTCCAGCACTGCTTCGGGCTCACCAAGCAGAGTTAGAACCGAGCGGTTATGGTCAGGGTCCATCTCCTGATCAAGCAGCACCACACCTTCTACCGATAACGCTGCCGCTGCTATCTGCGACACTACTTCCGCCTTACGGCCTTCCGAAAAATTGGGAACACATTCTACTAAGCGCCTAGCCATTCAAGCTCCGATTGTTTGTACACGATCCTCCCTTGCAGGATGACCTTTGAAACTAAGTTGATTCCCAAATGATAGGGGATTTCATGGTAGTCTGGCACGTCTAGTATTAGCAGGTCGGCGCGCTTGCCGTGTTCGATCGATCCGGCGGTCTTCTCAATGCCCAGTGCGTAGGCTCCGTTAATGGTGGTTGCAGTGATCGCTTCGGCCACGGAAAGGCCCAATTGCATACAAGCCATTGATAGCACCAATTGCATGTTTTGAGTACCAGCAAAGCTTGCGTCTCCACCTGTAGCGAGTGCGATGGCTGCACCGGCATCGACCATTTTACGCCACTGGCTGTTCTCGTCCGTAGGATGTCCCATCAGTCCCACGGGGGCCGCAGTGAGGATCGGATCCTGCTCTGCTGCCCAGGCAATCTCTTCCGCATTTGCCTGCCCATCCCAGCGAATTTGCCGGAAAGGAATGCCTGCGCAATCGGTCAAGACATCAGCCATTCGCCCCTTCACCCGCAGACCTAAGCCTGTTGCATATTTGGCGATGTAATTCGCTTCGTTGGGCTGGCGTCGTTCCGCCCCTACTGCGATTTCCACACATTGCGCAAGATT
>JBBRJC010000515.1:0-3812 GCA_038220135.1 Bryobacterales bacterium
GATTTTGTCCAAGTGAAGCGGGGGCGTGCGTGCCTGGTAAGAACGGCTTCATAGAAAGCGGTGAGGCTTTCAACAGCGTCACTGCCGACAAGATTGTGCTTGGCGTTGGGCACGTAGCGGATGTGCTTTTCTTCTTTCAAATCGCCATAGTAGAACTGAGAATTATCGGGGACGAAGAACTCGTCGCCCGAAGCGTTGATCAGAAATTTCGGCATGGTTAGGGCTGGGCGATTGCGGTAAACGTAGGGATCTTCCACATCAAGAACAGCGCGGTATTCGGGGGAGCCAATTTTATGTGGGAAGAGGCCGTGGTTGACGTAATCGTTCAGCGCTGAAGAATAGAAGCCGTACACTTCAAACTGATGGCGAGTGATTTGTTCGCTGTTCAACGCATCAATGACCATAGGCGCGATAGCGACAACGCGCTTGTCAGTGGCACCTACAAGCCAGGTGACCCAACCGCGCTTGGAGCCACCAGCTATAACAAAGCGTTCCACCTTGCTTGAGCCACCGGCGGGGCTTGCTGTAAATTCCTGAATGGCGTCGAGGGCGCGCACGCCGCTTTTCACCATGGCAAGGCGCACCAGCCAAGTGTCATCTTTGGTGGCGAAGTGCTTCACACGGGTGTAGGCGATGAGGTCGTCTTCTTTGCGGGGGATGTCTTTAGAATCGGTGAAGCGCAAGGGTTGGTTGGGGACCATGCCGAGGTCGGCGACAATGGTGCCGGTGTCCAAAGCCACGCGGGCGGTGCGTTCAGCAACTTTTTTGGGAGCGGGATCGAGATTGCTGCCACCGCCGATGAAGAGCAGGGCCGCGCCGGGGATTGTAATTTTGGTGGGTTTGACGATGGTGAGCCAGTGCTTCCATACGGGCCTATCAACGTCGGCATCGGTGCGCCAGGTTTGCGAAGTGAGCTCCAGGATGTAGGCGTTGTAACCATCGCCGGGGATTGTGTTGACCAGCTTCCAGCCGTAGACGGAATCTTTTTTCGCAATGTAGCGGTCAAGGGCGGTGGTGTTGGGTTGCGCGGAAACGACAAAGGCCGAGGCGCAGAAGAAGGCTAAGCAACGCAGGAGCATTGATAGATTGTTTCGGGCCTCGGCCTGGATGTCAAGCCTACTGCCAGGTTCGCCGTCTCAATCCGCTCACAAAATCAAAATGGGTATCGCGACTCATGATGGGAAGGGAATGCTGCCGGCAAAGGGCCGCGATCCACAGATCGTTCGCTGGAATCGGTTTGCGATGTTTTGACATTGTTTATCATTGATAGAGTTGCCTGGGAGAGAACCAATGCCATGGCATATCCCGGTTCCGTGATCCTGCTTGGGGGTACGGAAAGCGTTTCCCGACTGGTGCAATGGTTGGCTATTGGCAGAGCATGGATCTGGCGCAAGTGCTCAAAGAAGAGGCGGCCACAAACACGCTCCCCGAGATTATTCCTGATACCTCACAGATCCCGCAAGTTCACCGCTCAGAACATAGCATTAATCGAGTATTCCCGGTATCCCCTTTTCGACTACGGCACCTGTGGATTGACTTACGTAAGGCTTCACAATGAACTTTGTTCGATCTGTTCGAATTCTTGGTCGATGATTTTTTGGATCCGCACGGTCTCCTTGTGGAGGTGGGCCAGTTCGCCAGCGCATTCCAACCACGGCCTGTCTTGGCGTTCGTTGCCCGGGGAAAGCTTTTCCTCGACAGCTTGCGGGACGTACTCGTGGATCTCCGGTGTCGTCTTCATAAAAACAGCTACTTCACTTCAAACACTGCTTCCACTTCGACTGCAGCTCCCGTGGGCAATGACGAAAAGCCCAGCGCGCTGCGCGCGTGATAGCCGTCGCCATCTTTGCCGAACACTTCATGCAGCAGATCGGAGGCGCCGTTAATTACCAAATGCTGTTCAATAAATTCCTGCGTTGAGTTTACGCAACCCAGAACTTTGATGACGCGCAAACCGTCGAGCGTACCGTGGGCGTTCCATACCGAATTCAAAATCCTGGTGACGCAATCGCGCGCTGCCTGGTAGCCTTGCGGCGTGGCAACATCCGCGCCCAGTTTGCCTTTCAGCGTGCTGACGTGGCCGGAGGTGATCAATTGATTGCCGGATCGGATACATAAATTAAGGTAGCCGGGCGTCTGTTTTTCGAATTGGATGCCGAGGCTTTCGGCTTTCTGCTGGGGATTCATATCCTCATCATTTTAGCCTGAATTCCGAAGTTGCTCTGTGGGTTAGATTTCGGTGGCACGGATGGATTTCGAAGCAGAGTGATGCGGAAAGGCACACGCCGAAGAGCGTCCCGATGAGTCGGGACGCAGCAGACACGAGTGTCGGCGCCACAGTTGACTATCAGACTTGTTCAACTTCGGAATTCAGATTTTGTACAGCTGTCAGAGAGATCTGATTTTCGCGAGTCCCTCGTAGATCTAGCCAATGGCAACAAGGCACGCAATCGTCGTTGGTGGAAGCATGGGTGGTTTGGTGGCTGCCCGTGCGTTGGTTGATTCACGATTTTGCACCGCGACACTCTTCCGGCAATTGGCGAGTGGACGGCGTATGTTGGAGAAATGTTTAATGACCCAAGCGCTTCTGCGTCTGCCTTCGACGCATCGGACGGTCCAGTGCCATGTGCGAAGTGCTACTTGTCGTAATTCCATCGCAGCCTGACAGTAGTGCCAATCCGAAAATGGAGGCGGTTCAGCGCATAGTGGGCGGCTTTCAAAAATCCACTGAGCAGGATTAGAACAGCCAACACTCTCGCGAAATCAACTTCAGAATCACTGAATAAATTTCGCTGTATGTGACATGATTCGCAAGGGATCATATGAATATGCATACCAGCCCTACTCGGAATTTCTTCACAGTCGAGCAATGCAATGCCATAATTAAGGTGCTCGAACCAATCGATGGCGCAACTCTTAGACATAGCAACTACTCCGAACTGGGCGAAACCACTTCTTGAATCAAACCTGGAAGCGGGGGAAATTCCACTAGCATTTTTTGAGCCCGACCTGAATACAAGCCTGGAATACGCACCTGGCTTTGTGCTGCTCACAGACCGGCGCGTTCTCAGTTGGACATGGACGCGGACTACAGAATGGAACGAGCGCGCATCCAGCAAGCCCACAGCTTTTCAAATATGGCCTATCGTCGCGGGGCTGCATTTTACATCAAAAGATCATGCAGGTCTGGGTAAGTTGGAACTGGCCAGTGACGCAGGCCGTGTGACACATTGGCGCTACACAGTTTCTCGCGCCGAAGGCGTTCGTCGCATCAGTGACCGGATGGATCTTTTGCAGCGTGGCGTCACACCGCTTGCTGTAACTCCGGCCGCGGAAACTATCGAATGCTCTTTGTGTGGCGCTCCATACGACCCCGTATTAACCGCTTGTCCAGAATGTGGTAATTGCACTTCAGACAAGAAGCCAATCCGCTCCTTGTTCCGCCTGATGCTGTTTGCAAAAAATCATCTTTGGATGTCAATCCTCGGATTTCTGCTCACCCTTGCCAGCACCTCCGCCGGACTGATTTCACCCTACCTCACCATCCCATTGATGGATGAGATTTTGATTCCCTATCAGAATGGCCAGCACGTACCATTTACCATGGTGAAGTTCTATCTGTTTGGTTTGGCCGGGGCTTCGCTGCTGTCGTGGCTGCTCACCTGGGCGCAAACTTATGTGCTGGCTTATGTCAGCGAACGCATCTCTGTCGACCTCCGCATGCGCACCTATGCTCACATGCAATCGTTGTCTCTCGAATATTTCGGCAGTAAGCGCACTGGTGATTTGATCTCGCGCATCAGCACCGATTC
>JBBRJC010000516.1:0-3792 GCA_038220135.1 Bryobacterales bacterium
CCGAGGCGCGCCTTGCGCTTCTTTGCCAGGACTTTCGATCGTAACTTTCCTGAGCGCTGCCAATAGCCTGGCTTGAGTTCAAGAAGCGGCAATTCAGAGAGAGTTTGCACAACCTCCTGCAAGAGCTGCGGATCACTCAGCAGTTCTGTAAGAACAACAGGTACCATCAATACTTGTTTGTCTTGCAGTGCTCTATGTAATAGGCCCGTGTCTTCACCTTCGTCGCCTTGCAAATAGGCGATCCAAGTGCTGGTGTCCGCTGCGATCAACGATCAGCCTTCAATTCTTCCAATGTGAGCGAGAACTGAACCTTACCACGGAGTTCCCGAAGACGGGAGTAGGCCTGGGAGGCGGCAAGTAATTCGAGTCCTGCTCGAACGGTTTGTGTGATGCCGCTTCCGCTGGTCAATTGCGCTTTAGCAAGAAGTTCCGGTGGAACTTCAACGGTTATTTTACGAGCTGTTTCCATGATAGATCAGTTTACCATATCGGATACCAGTATCAGGCATGGTACAGCTTGTAAATTATTTAGTCATCATACGGTCGGCGCGACTATCCACCTTTTTGAAGGCGCCCGGCACATCAAATGCGGCTGAATCTGCTGATGCCTTAATCGAAGTGGTAGTCATCAAGGTTTCCGCTAAAACCGCTTCATCACTGACTGCCGGTGCTGCTTCGGGTGCTTTGGCCACTTCCTTTGGCTTCTCTTCTGCTGGCTTCTTTTTTGCACCGCGTGACAATCCGCCTAGCGCACCTGCGCCTATGCCACCGAAACGGCCCAATCTGCCTGCCACCGTGCTGGTGGCTTCGTTTTCGGCAGTACGTTCAGCACTGTCTTTGGCCCCATCCTTGGCACCCTGAGCTGCATTCTTAGGAACGTCATTACGGGCTTGGCGCATGCTATTCATTGCCTTTGCCATATCGCCTGTTGCCATCACTTTGGTTACGGTTTCCATATGGAAGCCTTCCAAGGCTGCCGCCTTTTTGGCCATTTCCGCCATTCCCTTGGCCATTCCCGGTTGCGCACCTGCTGCGTTTTTCATCGCGTCCGCGGAGAAGCCGATCTTCTTCGACATGCGCATGTAGAAATCCTGCAATTCCTTCGATGCCGGAACACCCTTGGCCAGCCAAATATGGTTTTCGAGGTTGGTATCCATGCTTTGGCCAGATTTAGGATCGGTGGTTTTCATCACCATCGTGAAGATCACTTCTTTGGCGCTATAGCCGGAAATTGTTTTTGTATTTCCTGTCTCGGTCACCTTAACGTCGAAGGACATGTCCACTTCAGCCTTGTTTTTGCCACCCACCTGATTCATCATCTTTTCGTACATCGCCCGCATTTCGGCGAAGGTCATCACAGAATAAGACTTGTCTTTGTAGTTGATGTCGGTGACGGTTTCCTTGTCCAGATCCCAAATGGTTGTGTGTTCCTTTGAAACGTGGGCCATGCGGTTGCCTTTGATAACGGTTGTTGTTTCGATTGGCTCTTTGGCTTTCGCAGCCCCGCCGAACATGCTGCCCATACTTGCAGCCATGCCGCCGGTGATTTGTGTGGATTGCGTGTAGGTGACGTCGGCCATCGCCGGAATTGCTACCAGAGTGATCATTGAGGACAGGCAGATTGTTGCTAGTTTCATGGTGGATCCTTTACTAAATGCAGTTTACCTGAAATCCCGGTGCGTGGGTGCTATACAATAACGGATTCAGGACTGCTTGCAGAAAAAGAGATTCCGCACATGAACGAAACTAAGATCTATCCCAGTTTTAAGCCCTTGCTCCCACTGTATATGTTCGGCGGATTGCTGTTTGCAGCGGTCATCGCCTATCTAGTGCGGGAGGATTTCAAAAACTGGTGGTTGCTGGCAATTCCCGTAGTTGTCGATCTTTACGCAGTTCTGCAGCACCTTGTTTTGAGGTCAACCAGCCTGACCATTGACGGCGATTTAATCAAGTACGAGTCCGGCATCGCATCGAAAGTACAACGCACGGTGGTAATTCAAAAATTGCAGGACGTGCGGGTGGATCAAACGGCTTGGCAGCGGGTGCTTGGGGTGGGCAGCATCACTCTTGAAACCGCTGGTGAATCGAGCCGTCTTACCATGGACGCGATTGACAACCCCGGTGCGATCGCCGAAGTACTGCACCAAAAAATGCAAAAACGTAGTTAATAAAAGGAATCATGGCAAATCATCTGGAAGGTAAAGTAGCAGTTGTGACTGGCGCAAGCCGGGGGCTTGGGCGTGCAATGTCGGTGGCATTTGCAGCCGCTGGCGGCAAAGTTGCTTTGGTTGCGCGCGACGCAGCGAAGCTGGCTGAAACGGCTGCTTTGTGTAATGCCGCTGGTGGCGAAGGGGTTGCGTTTGAAGCCAACGTTGCCGTTGAAGCCGACGTGCAGCGGATTGACAAAGAGATTATGGCGAAGTTTGGCCGCATCGATATTTTGGTGAATAATGCGGGGATCAACATCCGCAAGAACATTGATGAATTTACGCTGGCGGAATGGACGCTGTTGATGGACACCAACGTTACCAGCGCGTTTCTGATGTCGCGCGCTTGCGTGCCACACATGAAGGGCAAGGGATGGGGCCGCATCATCAATATGACCTCCATCATGAGCCACGTTTCCCTTGGCGGCCGTAGCGCTTATTCCTCCAGCAAGGCCGCCCTTTTAGGTATGACCAAGGCACTTGCCATAGAACTGGCACCGGAAGGGATTACCGTGGTTGGCATCAGCCCTGGACCCTTTGCGACGGAAATGAATACGGCGTTGATGGAAAATCCGGAGTTGAATAAACAGTTCCTGCAAAAGATTCCGATCGGCAAATGGGGCCAGCCTGAAGACATGGGAACGCTTGCTTCGTTCCTTTGTTCCGATGCTGCAAACTTCATCACTGGCACCGATATTCTGATTGATGGAGGCTGGTGCGCACAATGACGCGTAGGGTGCTTTTTGTGGGATTGATGATGCTCGGGCTGCTTGTTGGCGCGGGTTGCAATCGTAGTAATAAGAAAGTGATTGCGGTGATTCCCAAAGGGACATCGCATCTTTTCTGGGTTTCTGTGCAGGCAGGCGCGCTTTCCGCAGGTGCTGAATATGGCGTTGATGTTGAATGGAACGGTCCGCAGGCTGAGACCGACTACACTCGCCAAATCACAATTCTGGATAGCTATATCGCCCGCAAAGTGGATGGGATTGTATTGGCGGCTGGTGAGAGGAAGGCGCTTGTTGCACCCATGGAACGCGCGATTGCCGCAGGGATTCCGGTCACCGTTTTCGACTCCGGCCTTGATTCCGATAAGTACATGACGTTTCTGGCAACCAACAATTATGAAGGTGGCCAGATTGCGGCGCGAACCTTGGCGAAGCTGCTCCATAACAAAGGCAAGGTGGCTTTGTTGGCACACGAACCGGGTAGCCAATCGACGATGGATCGCGAAAAAGGTTTCGAGGATGCACTGGCGAAAGAGTTTCCAGATATTAAAATTATCGCGACTCAGTTTGGCCATTCCGACCGGTCGAAGGCAATGTCGGCAGCAGAAAATATTCTGACGGCGCATCCCGATCTGGACGGCATTTTTGCTTCGTCTGAGCCCAGTTCAGTTGGTTCGGCACTGGCGATCAAGTCGCGCAATGTGGCGGGCAAAGTGAAGCTGGTGGCGTTTGATTCAAGTGAAGGCATGATTGAAGATATGAAGGCTGGGGTGATCAATGCGATGGTGGTGCAGGATCCATTCCGCATGGGCCATGATGCTGTGAAAACCATTGTGGATAAGTTGAATGGACAAACCCCA
>JBBRJC010000517.1:0-3789 GCA_038220135.1 Bryobacterales bacterium
GGCTTGCCCACCAGCGGCGAACAATCTTCGATTTCCAGCAGGCGCATGCCTGGATTGTTCATGGCAAGAAGTGTTCCATCTGTATCAAGAATTTTCATGCAGTCGGGGCTGCTTTCTAACACAGTACGGCTGAACTCCTCACTATCAAGCAAACGTTGGTCCGCAATCTTCTTATCCGTAATATCCTGAATCACATCCACGGTGTGTAGCGGCTGGCCATCTTCATCTCGTATCATTCGCGCCGTTATAGCTACCCAGCGGATTTCGCCGTCTTTGCGAACATAACGCTTTTCATTGGCGAATTCCGTCGTTCTTCCGTGGAGGAAAGGTTCCAGCAGCACAGACTCAGCAGGCCAATCATCGGGGTGCGTCAAATCCCGCACGTTTAGGGTGAGCAGTTCGGCCTTCGTATAACCTGTGATTTCGCAATAATTCTGGTTAACCTTTACAAATCGCCCATCAGGCGCCAAATAAGCCATACCAAGCGGCGCCAGTTCGAATGAAACCCGGTGCAATTCCTCACTCCGGCGCAACTCGGCTTCCATGCGTTTACGGTCGGAGATGGCGCGCGCGGCAACAGAAACAGCAGCAATTTGATTGCTCGTATCCCTGATCGGCCAAGCTATCAACGATGCCGCAAAACAACTGCCGTCTCTTTTCAGCCGCTCTGTTTCCAACGTAACTGCCAATCTGCCTGATCCTAGCTCACTGATTATGGTTGTAAGCTCATGCACGCGATCAGAAGGAATAATTGTAATGATATCCTTGCCGATAATTTCTTCGGACTGATATTGGTAAAGCTCCGCCGCGCTCCGGTTCCAGCTTAGAATTCGTCCTTCCAGATCGTATGAGTAAAAAGCGTCGGTCGAAGATTCATTAACAGCTGCAGGTCTGACGGCCGAATCGAGGGCTCGCGGTTCCGTCGAAATCCGCGCGGCAGAGGAAACAATCCGCTTGACTCGTCCAGATTCGTCTCTGTCAAATATCGCGTCTCGACTTAGAAACCAATGCCACTCACCAGCCCGGTCCCGCATTCGATGTTCGAATTCCGCAATTTCCCCTTCCTTTAGACTTTGCATCTGCTCCATATGAAGTTGAAAGCGAGGCGTATCTTCGGGATGCATCAACGTCTGCGCGACGTTCGCACCCATGGCATAAACTTCCTGAGGCGTGTAGCCAAGGGTTGCGCTAACATTTCCACCAATGTAAGTGCATGTCCTTAGCTCCAAATCGGAGATGACCAGCATTCCAGGCGTGAGATCATCCAGCCGGTTCAGAAATCGTTCCAATTGTGTTTCATCTCTGAAGTTAAGAGACATCTGCAAAACCTTTCGTCGTCAAGACTGTCCTAAGTCCCTGACGGGCTGAATTCCTGCCCATTATCATAATAGTCCCCGCGAAATGAAGGCGCTCATTGCTGTTCCGCACCTCACTAAACTAACAGCCGTACGAACTGGGTACTCCCGCCGCAATCAACCTAAAAACGGCAGTTGGGCCGCAAGTAGCGAAGCCGCTCGAAAATCAGCTACAGCAGCCACCGCCCGCAGCTTTTTGGGTTGCTCCGCTGAACTGCCCCGGATTCTGGTCGAATTTCGCCTTGCAGCCAGCCGAGCAGAAGTAGCTGGTCTTTCCGGCGTATTCCGATGTGCCGGCGGCTTGAGTTGTGTCCATTTTCATGCCACAAACCGGATCGGTTTGCGTGGAAGTTGTGGTTGTCATACAGGGGTTTAACGAAGCAGGCTAGTGGCCAAAGGCTACGTTGCGGCGGATGCACCGGGTTAAGACCGCGCTTGGCGAGCGGTTTCGGGCCATTGGGTTCCGGCCCGCACTCCAGCGTAGTTGCTTCTGCTCTTCCTTCAACCCTCTTTCCGGCCAGGATATCGACCGCATCCGGTCACCTGACCGAGTGAGGTCATCTGTTGCACGGGGCGGGGAACGGGGAACGCTCCGCCAAACATTTAACGGTGAAGTGGCGGGGACCGCATGCTAGTTAAAATCAACGCCCATATATGCAAGCGAAGCCTTTAAAATGAAAAAAGCCCGGATAAACCGGGCTTCTTCGTGTGTTTGAAAGGATATCCAAGCGAAAGCTTAAAGGGCCTTTGCCAACTCTTCCGCAAATGCACTCTGCGGTTGGTTGGTGCGGGGCTTCTTGTGCTTCTTGCCGCCACGAGACTTACGCTCGCCATCTACGGCTGTTCGCGGTGGGCCACCCAGGCCGGGTGCGGCAGGACTCCTGGCAGGTACAATGCCCGGAGGTCCCCCTTTACCCTTGGGCGGTTGCGCGGGATTAGCACGCAGAAGTTTATCTTCAAGCGGCGCGCGGTCAAAACGCCGAATGATGGATTGCATCTCTTCAGCGTTGGGGGCCTCAATAAAGGCGAAGCCCTTGGATTCCTGCGTTTCCGGGTTGCGGATGACTTTGATTGAATCAGCTACAAGGTTGTCAGACTGCAACCAGGATTTGATGTCGTCGGCGGTCACCCAAAGGGGAAGATTGCCAAGAAAAACGGTAAAACTCATTCGTGGGTGTTCTCAAAACTCCGTGGGATTGGGGTTAGGGAGGTTCGTTTAGATCCTCTCTAAGAGCTACATAATGCTATCACAGAACAAAAGACCATTCAATAAGGAAGGCCAATTTTCATCGGCCTTGCCCAAAATAAAGTTAAACAGAGATCTCAACCGACCGTGCAACTTTCACCGCAGGGTTGGTTTTTAGCTCTGCCAAAACAGACTCAGGAACAACTGCATCAACCTCAACTACCGCAATTGCAACCAGATGCGAACCAGCAGCCGCTGTTCCTTCCTGACGCCCAAGCGAAAAGTTAGCAATATTGATTTTGTTCGACCCTAGTACCCCACCAACGTGACCAATCACGCCAGGCACGTCGTCGTTCTTCATCAAAATCAGGTGACCCGCCAGATTTACTTCGCAATAGATCCCGTCAATTTGAATCAAACGAGGCTTATCGAGAACCACCGCGCCTTCCACCGTCGTCACGCCGCTTTCGGTCTCCAGTTCCAGCCGAACCGAGTCCATATGCCCCACACGCTTCTCGTGCCGCTCGACAATCGACAAGCCACGTTCAGCAGCAATCGACATAGAGTTCACCAGATTGATGCGCGCCCCTGTAGAGCGGCTTAGAACGCCAGCAAGCCCGGCATTGCGCAGCAACGTGGTGTTGAATTCAGCAATACGACCCGAATAAATCAACCGCACCGATTTCGGATTACCTTCTGCGGCATATGCGGCAAACTTACCCAAACGTTCAGCCAGTTCAATGTACGGACCAACCGACTTGTAAGCTTCCGGCGAAAGCGCCGGCATGTTCACAGCATTGATAGCAACGCCAGTGTTCAGGTATTCCACAACTTGCTCAGCAATACGAACACCAACAATTTCCTGCGCTTCTTCGGTCGATCCACCAATATGCGGCGTCGCGATCAGGCTTTCCATAGCAAGCAGCGGATCGTCAGCAGCCACCGGCTCCGGCTCAAACACGTCCAAACCAGCCCCGGCAACTTTGCCCGACTTCATTGCATCGGTCAGCGCCCCCTGATCAATCAGCTCACCACGGGCGCAATTAATAATCCGCACACCCTGCTTCATATTCGCGAAGGCAGTGGCGTTAAACAAATGCGTGGTTTCCGGAGTCAACGCCATGTGCAGCGTAATGTAATCCGATTCCGCACACAACTGAGCCAGATCAACCAGCGCAACGCCCAAATCAGCCGCGGCACCGGTGGAAACGAAAGGATCAGAAGCAAGAATGCGCATTTCAAAAGCAC
>JBBRJC010000518.1:0-3785 GCA_038220135.1 Bryobacterales bacterium
TTCCGGCTTACGCCACCGTTCAGCCTGCTCCTGCAAACAAAGAGAACCGCGCGAACCTATGAGAAGCAATTTATGAATCTCCTAACCGAAAAATGCGCCGGATCAAATCGGCTGTAACTTCGCCTTCGGGCTTGCTGGCAGAGGCGCGCAGTTCACTCATAGGGCCGTGCAAAACTTTGTTGACTAAAGAGCGCATCATCGCCTCAATGGCTTCCTGCTGCTGTGTGGAAAGGTCGCCCAGCTTGCCGCGCGTGCGCTCAAATTCCGCCTTCCGCCATCCTTCAACCTGCTCCTGCAAACGCAGAATAACAGGGGTGATTTGGCGAGCAGCAAGGCGATCGAGAATCTTTTCCACTTCTTCGGAAATGATCAATTCAGCGGCTGCTGCCTCGGCCTTGCGGCCATCCACATTCTTTTCTACAACGCGCCCCAAATCGTCGATGTCGTAAAGAAAAACGGCTTCGAGAGTATTCACGTCGGGGGCGATATTGCGGGGCACGGCAATGTCGATCAGGAACATTGGACGATGGCGCCGGGCTGCCATTACGGGCCGCATATTCTCTTCCGTGAGGATATGATGCGGCGCGCCGGATGAGGCTATGGCAATGTCCACTTGCGATAAGGCACCCAACAGATTATCGTAATCGACAACTTTGCCGGAGAAGACTTTGGCCATCGCCTCGGCACGTGCGCGAGTGCGATTGGTTACCAGAACTTCACTGACGCCCGAGCGTTGCAAGTGCCGTGCGGCTAGTTCCGACATTTTGCCGGCACCGATCAGCATCACCTTCTTGCCCTTCAGGGAGCCGAAGATTTCCCTTGCCAGTTCCACAGCGGCAAAGCTGATGGATACCGCTGATGCGCCGATTTCCGTTTCCGTGCGCACTCGCTTGGCAACGCTGAAGGCGCGGGTTAAAACGAATTCCAACTCATGCCCAACTGTGCCTGCTGATTTGGCTAGAGAGTAGGCGGCTTTCATCTGACCTAAAATTTGCGGCTCGCCAACGACCATGGAATCGAGGCTGGAAGCAACGCGGAACAAGTGCCGGATCGCGTCGCGTCCTTCGAGGTGATACAAGTGGCCGCTTAGCTTTTCGTGGGTTACTTTGCGGGTGTCATGAAGGAAACTTTCGATGGAGCTTCTGGGGTCGGCTGTATCGGAGGTGCTGACCAGAACTTCCACGCGATTGCAGGTGGAGAGAATCATTCCTTCACTCAGTCCGTCCCAGGTTTTGAGACTTTGCAATGACGATTCCAGGGCAGGCTGATCGAAGGCCACGCGTTCGCGCAACTCAACCGGGGCCGTCTTATGATTGAGGCCTGCAATATGGATCTTCATCGCTCCAGCAGCGGCCTCAACCCGCTATGCGAGACCACTGTGAGGGCAGAGAACAGTAGAACGTAAATGGCGAGGAATGCCGCACGGCGGCCGCGCCACCCGGCCACAACGCGCAAATACATCATCAGCAAATAGAAGAGCCATGTGAGCAGCGAAATGTGTACTTTCGGCTCACTCAACCAGCGATTGCCCGATTCGACGAAGGCCCAGACCCATCCGGCGAAAAAGCCGATTGTCACCAGGATGAAGCCGATGGACATCGCTTTCGAGGTCAGGCTATCGAGCGTCGCAAGGGGTGGCAGATTACTGAACATGCCCCCTGTTTGTTTTCGTTTCAGATGCCGTTCCTGGAGCAGGTAAAATATGGCTGCTGTGGTGGCTAGAACCATTGATACCAGGCCGGCCACAATCAGGAGAACGTGGGTGATCAGCCAGGCATTGCGCAATCTCTGATCAGCCCAGCCGGACATGGGGACTTCGGTTGCAGCGACGGCAGTGAGCAGGAAAACGGCTGGGAATGCGGCGATGGAAAGGGCCGGAAATTTATACCATTTGGCGATCACAAGGTAGGTGAGGGCCAGCAGATAGGCGCACAGGCTTAATGTCTCGAAGAAATTTTCGGCCGGGAGATGGCCTACCAGGAAGCCGCGTTCCACCAGGGAAACGAAATGGAAGATAACGCCAATAGAAAAAGCAACACGCGCGGGTTCAAACAGGTTTTGCCCACGGCGGGACAAAACAAAGAGAGTTTGAATGAGACCGAGCGAGTAAAGGATGGCGGCTACTCGCAACCAGAACAGGCTCCACATAAGAAGGGACACTAAAGTGTCCACCCTTAATGTAGCATCGTAGACATGTCCAACAAAAATCAAACCCAACTTGAAGGAAAGAAAGCGATTGTAACCGGAGGTACGCGAGGAATCGGAAGGGCGGTTGTTGAGGCGCTTGTTGATGCTGGAGTTGCAGTCGTATTCACTGGAACTTCGGAGGAAAGCGTGGCTGAGGCGCTTAAGGAATTGACACGCCCAGACCTACAGCTATTCGGTAAGGCTGTCGATGTGTCTAGGGAGGAAGACGTAGAAGCACTCTATGCATTTTCTGACGGCTGTCTGGGTGGACTGGACATTCTGGTGAGTAATGCTGGAATTGGGATGTTTCAGCCGGCAGGTGAAATGAGCCTGGCGGATTGGAAGAGGATTTTGAATGTGAACCTGACGGGGGCCTTCCATTGTTCGCGTCTGGCGATTCCGCGGATGAAGGCCAATGGAGGAGGGTACATCGTGCAAATGAGCAGTTTGGCGGCAAAAAATCCGTTTGCGGGTGGGGCAGCCTACAATGCGTCGAAGTTTGGGATGAACGGAATGGCCGAGGCGATGATGCTGGACCACCGTTACGACAACATTCGTGTGACCTCTGTAATGCCTGGTAGCGTTGATACCGGGTTTGGGCGTAAAGAAAAAATGAAAGATAGTGCAAATTGGAAGATTGATCCCGTCGACGTTGCCGATATGGTTTTAGCGGCACTTCGGATGCCCGAACGAACACTGGTCAGCCGGATCGAAATTAGACCGGCGCGACCACCGAAGAAGTAGCAGACGGATTTTAACTTTAGGACTTAGCGGAGGAATATGTTTCCGGCATCCTGGCAAACACGAGAACGAATTATAAAGGCTCAGCCAACCACTGGACGGGAAGATTCCAGGGGTTTGATGGAAGTGCGCCAGTATGGCCGTCCAGAAGAGGCTGTAGCGGAGTCGAAAATGCGGTTGAATCAAGTTCTTGATCCTTCGCGAACGGGTAGAGATGCGGAGGCACTGGAAACAAATCTGCGCCGGTATATTGTTGGTCAGGAAGAGGCGGTGCAGCAGATCGTCAACATCTACCAAATGCATTTGACGGGCATGAATGCTCCGGGCCGTCCGATCGGCAATTTTCTATTTCTTGGGCCAACCGGCACCGGAAAAACACGAATTGTGGAAGCGACTGCCGAGAGTATGCTGGGCAATCCACGTTCTGTGCTCAAGATTGATTGCGCGGAATTTCAGCACAGCCACGAAATCGCGAAATTGATAGGCTCGCCTCCCGGTTACCTGGGGCATCGGGAAACGCATCCGCTGCTCAGCCAGGAAACTTTGAATCAGCACCACACCGATAAAGTCAAAATCAGCTTTGTGCTTTTTGATGAAATCGAAAAAGCGAGCGATGCATTGTGGAACCTGCTGCTTGGCATTCTGGACAAAGCTACTTTGACGCTGGGGGACAACCGGAAGGTGGACTTCAGCAAGGCGATGATCTTCATGACCTCCAATCTGGGCGCAAGCGAGATGAGTTCGCTGGTGACACCCAAGCTAGGGTTTGGCATTGGTCAGAAGACATCCAAGGAAATGTGCGGCGCGGTTGACGAAAAGCTAAACGAAAAACTGAACCGCAGTGGAGTTGTAGCGGC
>JBBRJC010000519.1:0-3764 GCA_038220135.1 Bryobacterales bacterium
GGGAATTCCCGCGTTCCAGATTTCCTGCAGTGCGACGTTGGTCAACCGTTGATTGACGAAATAGTGAGTAGAAAGAGCGTGACGCATTTAGTTAATAACCGGCCGCTTTGCCATCAACACGAGGATCGGAAGCACCAGCCAGCCACCCGCCTTCTTCGAACTGAATAGCGGCAATTTCACAGATGGAATTGACTAACTCCAGCAGATGCCCGCGTTGGGCGAGCAGTGATTTCGTATCCGGTGAAATGCCTGGTTCAATATACAGCTTGTCGGGCTTCCACTGATGATGGAAGCGCGGCGCATTCACGGCGTCCTGCACGTTCATCTTGAAATCCAGCACGTTCACAATCACTTCAAAAACGCTGGTGATGATGCGCGTGCCACCGGGGGTGCCAACAATCAGAAACGGCTTGCCGTCCTTGAGCACAATCGAAGGAGTCATCGACGAGAGCGGACGTTTGCCAGGCGTGATGGCGTTGGCCTCTCCACCGATGGCACCATACATATTCGGATGCCCGGGCTTCACGGAGAAATCATCCATCTCATTATTCAAAATAAAACCTAAGCCAGGAACTGCAGCACCAGATCCAAAGCCGCCGTTCAAAGTGTAGGTTACCGCTACGGAATTGCCTTCGGAATCGACAATGGAATAGTGCGTTGTCTCGGTGCTTTCGTAACGCGACAGATCACCGGGCTTCACCTCGTCGCTAGGCGTTGCACGGGACGGATCGATGGAGGCACGCAGCTTGTCAATATAGCGCTTGTCGAGCAGCTTCGATACGGGCACTTTGAAGAAATCCGGATCACCCAGGAATTCAGAGCGATCAGCGTAATAGCGGCGCATCGCTTCAGACATGTAGTGAATTCCCTGCGCAGAGCCTGCACCGGCGTCCGCGAATTTCGTTTTTTCCAGCACGCTCAGCATTTGCAAAATGCCGATGCCACCAGAAGAAGGCGGAGGCGCGGTGATCACTTCATAACCGCGATATTTGCCTTTCAGCGGCACGCGTTCCACAGCCTTATAATTTTTCAGATCTTCCAGCGTAATCAACCCGCCGTTTTTCGCCATTTGCGCAGCAAACAACTTAGCCGTTTCGCCTTCGTAGAAATCGCTCGGGCCGACGCGGCCGATGCGTTCCAGCACCGTGCCCAGTTCCGGCTGCTTCAACAATTCGCCGGCTTCATAGAATGCGCCGCCTTTCAGGAATATGCGCTTGGATTCAGGAAATTGCCCAAGGCTGCGGGTCGACTTCAGCGAACGGGCTAAGCCATAGCTGACCGGAAACCCTTCTTTAGCTAATTTCACCGAAGGCGCAACCAGATCTTTCCACTTCGCTTTTCCATACTTCTCATGAGCGAGCGCCAGGCCACGCACGGTGCCAGGAACGCCAGGCGCACGCCAACCAATCACGCTGTCTTTGGTAGGCTCACCCTTTGCGTCAAGATACATGTCACGCGTGGCTTTACCGGGGGCCATTTCGCGAAAATCGATGAACGTACTTCGTCCGTCGGCAAAGCGGGCCAGCATAAAACCGCCGCCACCAATATTGCCTGCCGATGGATGGGTTACCGCTAGCGCCAAGCCAACGGCAACTGCGGCATCCACCGCGTTCCCCCCGGCTTTCAGCACAGCCACACCTGCGTCGGTAGCATGAGCCTCGCGGCTAAACACCATCGCTTTCTTTGCCCGTACAGGTTGAGCAGCACTGAGAACGAGAGCCGAAACGGCTAACGCCACCAACAGTTGAAATTTGCGCATATACTACTTTACTATTCGGCGGCGCTTCCAATCGAACAGGGCAATGCCGCTGGCCACGGAAACGTTCAAGGAAGAGATTTGCCCGGCAAGTGGAATCTTCACCAGGAAGTCGCAATTCTTGGCCACCAATTGATGCAGGCCATGTCCCTCACCGCCTACCACCAAGACAGACGGCTCAGTATATTCGACGGTGTCATAGTCATGGCTACCGCGTTCGTCGAGGCCGTAGGTCCAGAAACCTTTTTCTTTCAGATCTTCCAGTGTGCGGGCAACATTGGTAATGCGGACCACGGGCATATGCGCCAGCGCGCCAGCGGCGGCTTTGGCTGCGGCATCGTTCATCGGGGCGGCACGGCGTTCGGGCACCAGGATTGCGGAAACTCCGGCGGCGTGGGCGCTGCGCACGATTGCCCCTAAATTATGTGGATCTTCCACGCCGTCAAGAATAACCAGCATGCTGGCACCGGCAACAGCTTTGTCGTAATCGGCATAGCGATAGGCACCGGTGACAGCCACCACGCCTTGATGGGCGGTTGATTCTGCGGCGCGGTCCAGCGTGGGGCGAGGTTCAAAACGAACGGGCACGCGATTGTCGCGGCAAAGCTCGATAATTTCCTGAACGCGTGGACCGGCAGCACCTTTTGCCACCATGACGCGCTCAATAGCAAGTCCCGAACGCAGCGCTTCGAGGATAGGATGAATTCCAGATAGAGTGTTCAAAGATGCCTTAGTACCTCCAATTATAAATTGAGACAGTTGTGCGAAGGGCGATGGGGGGTCATAATAATAATGCTGTTTGCGCAATGTCTGACAAAAGTGGCCGGAGAAAATGGCAGGGACCGCAGTCCAACACGAATTAACGACCGAAGAGATTCCTAATAAGCTGTACTTCCGCATTGGCGATGTAAGCCGGATTGCGGGGGTAAAGCCTTATGTGTTGCGGTATTGGGAATCGGAATTCTCCATGCTCGGGCCAAAGAAGTCGGGCACGAATCATCGCTTGTATCGCCGTAAAGATGTGGAGATGGTGCTTGAAATCAAGCGTCTGCTCTATGAGAAGCGATTTACGATCGAGGGTGCGCGAAATTTCCTAAGTAATCGTGGGAAAGTTACGCCAGTTTCCGAAAAGAAAGCTGAGAAGCCGCAGCGTATGCAGGCACAGTTATTTGCGACCTCAGAACCGGTGAACCTGGAATTGGTTAAGGAGATCCGCAAAGAGTTGCGCGATCTACTGAAAATACTTCGCTAACTTAAATCTTTTGTCCAAGTTTAGGTAATTGAATCCGATAAGACTCTCATAAGAGACTTTCGATGATTCACTTGACCCGGCTAAATCGATCGCCAATCGTATTGAACGCCGATCTGATTGAGCACATAGAACTAACTCCCGACACCGTAATCAGCCTCACCAGCGGGGAGAAAATCCGTGTGCTTGAAAGCGCGGATGAAGTGGTGCGGCGTGTCATTGAATGGCGGCGTCAAATAGCGGAGCGTGTGTTCGATGGCCAGCGCGAATAAGATCCGCCCAGACTTATCTTCCATCGCCGGATTAATGCTGGCGGGGGGCGCCATTATTGGCGGCTTGGTGATGGAAGGCGGCTCCATAAAGGACATCCTTCAGTTCACAGCCGCAATAATTGTTATTGGTGGCACCTTCGGTGCGGTGATGGTGAACTTTCCGTTGCATGTTGTGATTGGCGGATTCAAGCGGTTTATCCACGTCTTTCTTGATAGCTCTCCCGATGTTGGCGAACTGGTGGAAGTAATTGTGAATTATGCCACCAAGGCACGCAAGCAGGGTATCGTTGCACTGGAACAGGACATGAACGAGGCAGCAGATCCTTACTTAAAAAAGGCGCTTGGGCTGGCTGTTGATGGAACTGACTTGCAGGAATTGCGCCGCATGCTGGAATTGCAGATTGACCAGGACGAGCACCACGCAGAACAGGAAGCGAAAGTATGGGAATCAGCGGGCGGCTATGCTCCAACCATTGGAATCATCGGT
>JBBRJC010000520.1:0-3761 GCA_038220135.1 Bryobacterales bacterium
GAGCGCTTCTTCCACAGTGTTGACTTCCTTCGAAGGATCAACAAAGGTAGCGGCAAACTCCATCAGCGATTGGCCGGATTCCACCTGCGCCCACAGATAAGTTGAGAGCGGTTCCAGCCCCTTATCCCGAGCGATTGAAGCTTTTGTGCGGCGCTTGGGTTTGTAGGGCAGATACAAATCTTCCAACTCGCTTTTGTCCATTGTGACTTCGATCTTTTTCTTCAGATCGTCCGTCAGTTTGCCTTGTTCCTGGATGGACGAAAGCACGGTAGCCCGGCGATCTTCCAGTTCAGTAAAGTATTCCAGTTTTTCTTGAATGGCTTGAATTTGTACTTCATCCAAATTGCCAGTGGCTTCTTTGCGATAGCGCGCAAAGAACGGAACGGTACCGCCTTCCTGGATCAAACCGATTACGGTAACCAGACCCATCAGCGGAATATTCAGCAGCTTTGAAATATGTACAAGGACACTTGTAGGTAGTGTTTTATTTTCCATGATCGACCAAATTGATTAAGTTTAAAATTAGCTCTTACGAATCTCAAAACGTGCATCTGCAATTTGCAGACCAGCAACTTCAATGCGCTTCAAATCACGGGTGCCCACGCCGAGCTCTTCGGCCAAACGCAACGTGTTGTCGCAGGTTTCAAAGGGAGCGGCACCGCGATCGGCCATGGTGTCGAAGCCCATCACCGACGTACCAACTGCGTCAACATTCACGCAGTTAGTGCCAGCAATCAGCATTCCCGGCGAACAGCGCCGAGTGCCTCGAACCCACGGGCCTTCGCCACCGGCCATACTTTCAATACCGTCGATAATGCCTAAATCGATGGGACGCGCAGCAACCAGATCGGCCACAGCGCGCGGAATACGATAACCGCCATCGCGTGGTGTGGTTTTGCTTTTCTCCTGCACCGCAGATAGGGACGGAGGGCGCTGGCCTGCGTGGAAAACAGAACCGCGGCCTCCACTGGGGGCAAGGCTCGGCTCATCCCGGCCTGCGCCATCGCCATAAATCGTACAAGGAGTTATGCCGAAGCAGTTTTTCATGGTCATGGTTACGCCGGCGGTGGCATGCTCTTTTAGTTTGGCCATGGATACAAAAACATCGCAATCATAATAGCTGTGATTCAAGTCGTAGTGCGTAAATAGATGGCCGCCCTTGGGCACGGCGAAACGTGAATACTTCTTTGAATTGCCCAGAAAATTAGTGTTCTCAAATTCCACTTTCGACGCGGCATTGAGAATATCCAGCGGCTCCCAATTGGCAGCCAGCATGTACTCTTCCAGCGGATCAGTGGTTGACCACGGGCTTTCAACAATACGAATCCGTTTAGCGCCGGCTTTACCCATCAAACTGACAACAACACCCAAAACGCTGGGGTGCGTCCAGTGCGCAAGACCTGCCGGAGCATGTCCTAAACGCAGCCCGGGGCCGCCCGTCAGATTGACTTTAATGCATACCGTTTTGTTGTTGACTAAGCGACCCAAACCACCAATCCCGTCGAACAAACGTTCAAACGTGGGCCGCAATCCAATGGGGTTGTAAGATTTTGCGCGAGCCATGGAAACTGTGGCAGTTGGTGCGGCTACGGCAGGTCTTGTGATTACCGCAGCAGCGGCGGCAGAGGCTAGAAAATCCCGGCGGCAAAGGCTCATAGTTCTACTTCAATTGCAGCGTAGACCCCAATCGGCGGTAGAGGAATCTCTACACCAATCCGGGCCGGTACGAACTTCAATTCTCGCACGTCTTGGAAGGTGTGCAGCCGGGCTTTTTGAGATTTCGTGTCAAGCCCTAAAGTGACTTCATGGGCAGGAGAATTCACCGCATAATTTACCAACTGTATAACCGCGCACTGCCCATCGGGCGCCATAGTTGATAGACCCGGAATTCCAGAGCCGCATCACATCGTAACGACGGCTGATCAATAAGTGATCGCGATCTGTGCACGATCCTGTCTCGCGAGATCTGTTATCGGCAGCGGGCAGGGAAGTGGTGCAGAGCAGGTCGCCGATGCGATCAGATCCCGACATCTTCGCTGGACCTCTTCGATTTGGTACGACAGTAGGAGTCACATGGAAGAGATAATTCCCGGCCCGCAAACGTACGCCGCTCTTTTGACAAGCATCAAGGAGCGAATTCAGACAGCGCAGGCCCGTGCCGCGCTGGCGGTCGACAGAGAACTTGGTCTTGCTCTATTGGGGAATCGGTTGCGATATTCTTGCCCGTCAAGAGCAAGAAGGGTAGGGAAGGAACATCATTGCCAAGCTGGCCAAAGATCTGAAAAGCCAGTTCCCAGAGATGAAAGGTTTATCTCCCCGAAACCTTGGCTACATGAAGGCTTTTGCTGAGGCGTGGCCGGAGAAGCAGGAACGTGACTACGAATTTCAACAGTTAAAAACCAAACTGGAACAAGGTGCTGCCGAGGCTGAGCGTGGTATACTATTAGATGGTGACGAAGTATTCGGAGAACTGCGTGAAATGATCGAAGAACGCCGTCTTTCACAAGCTGTCAATCGGTGAAGAAAAGCTTTGTTCTAACGCCTACCGCCAAGGTTGACTTTCGAGACATCCTCTAAGATCCTGCCGAAGACAGTCCCGACGCTGCCGGCCGCCTTCAAGAACGCTTTTACGATGCCTTTTGATTCTGGACCGTGCTCCAGTAAAAACCCCGCGGGATAAATTCGGATTTTTCGCCGAATCCTAATCAGGCCACCGCCATCTCGAAATATTCATTCCGCTCATCACGTGAAACCTGTGATTCATGAACGTTCAGCTTTTTAGCCAGCTCCCGCTGCGACATCCCCTGCGCCACGCGCAACGAAATCAGCAGATGCCCAAGCCCACGAAGATTGTCAAGTTCCTCAAATTTCCCCCGCTTCAGCCGCTCGTAACTTTCCACTTCTTCCTGCAATTGGAGGTGAAAAGATTCCATCGGATCGATGACGCGCTTGATCTCGACATCACTGAGACCCGTCTCCTTGAGCCTAAGCCGATGCTCGTTCAATCGCCTCCGTTCCTCCCCCCAGAAGAATGGCCGCTTCCTGGTATTCCGTCTCGTTGCGAATCATGACTGACCTCCATATTTAATCTTGATGGTGCCTCAATAGCCGTCGATATCGTTGGGATGGTGTACCTTCAGCAAATGAGCCATCGGCGAAGATATCTCGAAGTGGCTGGAACGCCCTTAGCCTTTGGGTTCTTCATCCGACCCAATTTCTGCTTCTATTTCTTCAATAGTCGGCAAACTCCCCTTGAATTCCTCGCGAAGTTTCTCAAGATGCCGGAACTCAGCTATCCCCATCGGTGTATTCATATTGCGAAGCGCATACTCAACCACCAGTTCCTTTTTCGTCCGACAGAGAATCAGACCGATGCTCGGCTGGTCTGTCGGGTGCTTGAGCATGTCGTCCACCGCGGCGAGGTAGAAGTTCATTTTGCCTGTGTATTCAGGCTTGAACGCACCACCCTTAAGATCAATCACAACGAAGCATCGAAGCTTCAAATGGTAAAATAGCAAATCCAGCCTGTAGTCCTCCCCCTCAATTTCAAGAGGGTATTGGCTTCCGACGAAGCAAAAGCCGACCCCCCAACTCCAAGAGAAACTTTCGGATGTGCTCCACAGTCGGCGACCGCGCTTTGCCCGTATTGGGAGACAAGCCAACCGAAGGAACTCGTCTATTACTCCCTGACAATCTGGAAAATGTCTACAATCAAGAGATGATTTTCTGGACATCAATCGTCAGCGTCATCTTTGCCCTCG
>JBBRJC010000521.1:0-3760 GCA_038220135.1 Bryobacterales bacterium
TGTGGTAACCGATCACGAGCCGACTGAACAGGAACGCAAAACGCATAGCCGTGTGGCACGGGTTACGATTTCAGATGGCTATAACGCTTCAAGAATCGCGATGGATCATCCACTGGCGCTGAAGGTGGTGAAGGCAGTTGAGGCGGCGCGTGGAAAGGTAGTGAGATTGCCGATGTCTGGTGGGTCGGTCCCGATGTCGATTTTTGAGAGTGTATTGGGCGCTCCGCTGATCATGATTCCCATTGCGAATCACGACAATAATCAGCACAGTCATAACGAAAATATGCGGATCAGGAATTTATGGGATGGGATTGAGACGATGGCGGCTTTACTGGCGATGGAATAGGCTGCCTCACACCTGCTTCTAACTAATTGATTTAGAAGTGCCTTTTCCCCTTACATTTTTCTGGCTTGCGATTGCTGTTCTTTCGGTGCAAGCTGAGGTCACAATTATGACCATTCATCGACGCACTCTTCTTGAACTTGCTCCTTTGAGCTTTCTGCCGTTAGCGGCGCAAACTGGCACGGCGCCTGTTGTGATTGCTGCAACGTTTCCCTCACAATCTCCGGAGTTGAGCAAGGAAATGGTAGGTGCTGCGCATGCGAATGTGAAGCGCGTGAAAGAACTATTGAAGGAGCATCCGTCGCTTTCGAAGGCTGCGTGGGACTGGGGTTTTGGAGACTGGGAGACGGCGCTTGGGTCTGCCTCGCATACTGGCAATCGGGAGATTGCAGCGCTGCTTTTGGAGAACGGTGCGGCACCCACCATTTTTTCCGCAACGATGTTGGGGCAACTGGATGTGGTGAAAGCTATGATTGCGGCGAGCCCTGGATTACAGCGTTTGACTGGCCCGCACAGTATCAGTTTGTTGGCGCATGCCAAAGCTGGTGGAGAGGGGGCGAAGGCTGTTTATCAATATTTGGAATCGTTGGGGGATGCCGGTGGGGCTGTTCCGAGCCCGATCACTAAGGAACAAACTGCGGCGCTGACCGGGGTCAATTCGTTTGGTTCGGGGCTGAATTATCGCGTTGAGATTGTGGCGACGAATGGGCAATTGCAGTTCAAGCGTGTGGGCGGTGAGGGGCGGCGATTGTTTCATCTTGGGGAAATGGCATTTCATCCCGTTGGAGCGAGCGCGGTGCGGATTCGTTTTGATGGCACAGGTGGGCTAACTGTTTATGATCCACGAGTGGTTTTGACCGCACAACAAATGGTGGGGACATCTAACTATTAGCTGGCCATGAGGTATGATGATTCGCATGCGGATCTTTGTAGCTGGGGCAACCGGCGCTGTAGGATTTGAGTTTGTGCGGCTGGCAAAAACGGAAGGGCACTGGATCGAGACGCTGTCCCGATCTGCTGAAAATGCTCGAAAGCTAGCTGGGGTTGCGGATCAAGTGGTTGTGCAGGATGCCTGCCGGGCTGTTCCTAATCTTGACGGAATTGATGTTGTTGTCTCTTCATTGGGGGCACCTGTCACCATGGGCGGCAAAGAAAAACGGTCCTTTCATGAGGTCGATTTTAAGGGGAATTTGAAAATACTGGAAGCGGCGAAGGCGGCTCGAGTTCCGCGCTTTATCTATGTTTCGGTCCATGTTGAAACCGGCTATAGCAGCACGGCATATATTCGAGCTCACGAGGAGTTTGTAGATGCCCTTCGCAATTCCGGATTGAGTTATTCGATCATACGTCCAACTGGGATCTTTCCGGCACTGAACGATTTCGTGATGATGGCGCAAAAGGGGATGGCTACAGTGGTTGGTGACGGGGGCGCGCGTACCAATCCGGTTCACGCGGCGGATGTTGCGGCGGTGGTGTTTGGGTTACTGGCAAGCGGTCCGCTGGAGACATCAGTGGGCGGCCCGGATGTGTTTACCCGGCGTGAAATTGCTGAACTTGCTTTCAAGGTGATCGGCAAACGTCCGCTAGTGATGAGTGTCCCTCCGGGTCTGTTTCGATTCGGCGCGAAAGTAGTGGGTTGGGTGAATCCACGAATGGGTGATCTATTGGAATTTGTCACAGCCGTTAGCCTCACCGATTGTGTTGCGCCGAAGGTTGGCCGGCAAAGGTGAGAAGATCCTGTCCGATCAATAGGAAGCGAAATTATGCCCATTGAGATACGCGGACGTGCTGCACTGTTGCAGGTGTTTGATATGCCCACTTCGATTCGCTTTTACCGCGATGTGTTGGGTTTTGAAATCATCCACCAGTCGTCTGAGGGAGATCATTTCGATTGGGCACTATTGCGGCTGGGCAATGCTGAACTGATGCTGAACACGGCATATGAATCGGATTCGCGTCCACAGTCGCCTGATGCTGAGCGCATTGCTGCGCATGAAGATACGAGCATCTATTTTGGTTGTCCCAACGTGGATGCGACTTACAAATACCTGGAAAGCCAAGGCGTCCCAATGAAGCCGCCCACCACTGCGCCGTATGGCATGCGGCAACTTTATCTACTCGATCCTGACGGCTTTAGCTTGTGCTTTCAGTGGCCGGCTAAGAAGTGACGAAGCCAGTCGAAGGCCTGTGAAATCGAAGCGGGGGATGGTGTGTGTCCGCTGCGATGATTGATCCAATCCTGCCCGGGAGCAAGCAACGGCAGGCTTTTGTCGCCATCGGAATCTTCGCCGGCGATCAATAAAAATGGGCGTGGCGCGATTAGCGCTGTTAGTTCGTTTTGATCAACGCCCTGCGGAAGGCGCTTGCCGAAATACCAATAGTCGTCATAGTTGGTGAATTTGAAACTGAGTCCAGGTTCACTGGCTACGGCCGCCTTGATACGCGGATCCATGGCGGTTGCGTAGAGCGTCATTTTGCCGCCTAATGAATGGCCCATCATTGCGATGCGGGTGCGATCTACTTCCGGCAGAGTTTCCAGATAGTCTATCAATCGTGCTGCGTCCCACACCCATTTACCGAGGCCAGTTGTGTTGGGATGACGGCGTGCGAGGTTCGCTACGGCCTCGTCATAACGTTCGCCATAACTTTCGCCGAACCAGCGGATGGCGACGGCAATGTAGCCTTGTTGCGCGGCGAGCCAGGCATAAGAACGAACGCCGAGTGGTTGAAAATTACGGCCTCCAAGATTCATGCCTGCGGGTGTATCGACGTCGTAGTAAGGGACGATCAGCACGGGGAGAGGCTGGGTGATGCGTTCGTCTGGATAGACGATCAGAATGCGCTCCCACGAGTCGGGCTCGGTTTGCAAATCCATCAGGCGGGCACGAATCCAGGTGTCGTCGATTTCGCGGAGTAGACGGGCCTTCGGAGCTGGTTTCCGGATCGATGGAGTGCCCAACCAATTCATCCATTTCTCGCGGCTCGGTGTGCTGACAGGCGGTGGGGCAGGGAAGTTTGTGCTTTTAGGGGATTGACGGTAGGTGGCCTGATTAAAGGGTGGTGATGTGGCGTGATTCGCTGTTGATTGGGTAAGCCGAAAGCCGGTTTGTGGACTACGATGTGCTGCGTTTTGTGAGGAGCGGGCGCGTGCCCAACTGGTGCGAGTGGTGAGATAAGAACCACCGCGAATCACTCGTTCCAAACCTTTGCGTGGTCCCCTTGGATTGTGGGTGGGCCAGGGTGAAAGTTCTGTGTTGAACCAATCTTCGCACCATTCCCAAACATTACCCGCCATGTCGAACAGGCCGTGGCTATTGGGTTCAAACGATGCCACTGGTTTGGTGCCTGGAAGTGAGATGAGAGGAACTTTATCTTTCGTGGACGTTAGTCCGAGGTTGATTTCAACTTTATCATCGG
>JBBRJC010000522.1:0-3756 GCA_038220135.1 Bryobacterales bacterium
ACGTAAGAGTTCACCGGCTGATCGGTGCCGCTATTCACGTTTTGAAAAATCCCGGGTCCAGTGCCGGCCTGATTGCGAGTAAATACGCCGAACGAGCTATCCACAATTCGGAACGGCTTCGGTGCGCTGGTCTGTCCCCCAAAGCTCAATGCGATGGTGGCATTTCCAACTGGCGTGTTCGAAGGCACAATCGCAGCAACTTGGCTCGCGGTTGTGTAGATGATGTAAGCATCAACGGTGGTTCCGCCAGACGTGATTTTGATCGATGTCCCGCCCAAGCTTGTGGGCAACGGAAAACTTGAAACTTGAGTCAATGTTGCTGGCCCAATTTTGGAGCCGAACACAATGAACATTGAGCCTTGAGCAATGGCGCCACTCGGGATGCCCGGGTTTGCATAGCTGGCCGCATTCACCACGCCCCCGTCACTGACAACAGGCTGGGCAATGCCCATCGCAGCAAAAGTCGATGCTAGCAGAAGAGATTTTATTAATATGTTATGTTTCATGGTTCCTTCAACTTCCTTTCTTTTAAAGAGTAGTACAAAACCTGATACACTGCGCCGTATGCCCGCTATTGGTGTGTTGACCATGGAAATCAGCATCCCCCATGCTCATTCTTTGAAAGACAAACGAAGTGTAGTGAAGGGCTTGAGGGATCGATTGCGAGACCGTCACAACGTGGCGGTTGCAGAGATTGACGGCCAGCAAATGTGGCAGTGCGCCACCATCGCAGCTGTAACAGTATCCAGCAGCAAGGACGTCGCCACTCGCATTTTACAGTCCGTAGAACTGGACGCCGAAAGCGTCTTAGGAGGAATGTTGGTAGACACGGTGCTCGAATGGCTCTAGAAACCCCAGAGATCGGGGACCGGGACGTTAATTATTGCCGCCCTGGCGAATATCCATACACCCGCGGCATTCACCAAACCATGTACCAGGGCCGTCTGTGGACCATGCGCCAGTTCTCCGGCTTCGCCTCAGCCGAAGAAACCAATCGCCGCTATCACTACTTGCTCAGCCAGGGCCAAACCGGCCTAAGCGTCGCCTTCGATCTGCCCACATTGATGGGCTACGATTCCGATCACGAACAGAGCCTCGGTGAAGTAGGCAAATGCGGTGTCGCCATCAGTTCTGTTGAAGATATGGATACCCTATTCGCCGGCATTCCACTAGGCGAAGTCAGCGTGTCCATGACCATCAACTCCCCCGCTCCCGTGCTGTTCGCCATGTATCTCGTCGCCGCCGAACGCCAGGGTGTAAGTTGGGACAAGCTTTCCGGCACCCTGCAAAACGACATTTTGAAGGAATATATTGCCCAGAAGGAATACATCTATCCGCCGCGGCCTTCCATGCGCTTCGCCGTCGACGCCATGGAATTCAGCGTCCGCCATGTGCCCAGGTTCAACCCCGTTTCCATTAGCGGCTATCACATTCGCGAGGCTGGCTCCACCGCTGCCCAGGAACTCGCTTTCACCCTTCGCGATGGCATCGAATATGCAGACTGGCTTGTCGCTCGCGGCCTTCCCATTGATGAGTTCGCCGGCCGCCTCAGCTTCTTCTTCAACTCCCACAGCAATTTCTTTGAAGAGATCGCCAAGTTCCGCGCCGCCCGCCGCATCTGGGCGCACACCATGCGCCACCGCTTCGGCGCCACCGATGAGCGCAGTTGGAAGCTACGCTTTCACGCCCAAACAGCAGGCGTTTCGCTCACCTGGCAACAGCCGCACAACAACGTAATGCGAACAACCTTGCAGGCCATGGCGGCCGTCCTCGGCGGTGCGCAATCGCTGCATACCAATTCACTCGACGAAGCCTACGCACTCCCCAGTGAACATGCCGTAACCGTGGCGTTACGCACGCAGCAGGTGCTTGCTCATGAAAGTGGCATTCCAGCAGCGCCCGATCCTTTCGGCGGTAGCGTCTATTTGGAACGCCTCACAGACGAAATCGAAAAGCACGCAATGGCCTACATCAACCGCATTGATGAAATGGGTGGCATGATTAATGCCATTGAGCGCGGCTACCCGCAGGCCGAAATTGCCGATGCCAGTTACCAATTTCAAAAGTCAGTGGAGGCAAACCAGAGCATTATCGTTGGCGTGAACAAATATCAGATGGCCGCTCAAAAGCCCATCGAACTGCTGAAAATCGATGCCAGTGTTGAGCGCAACCAATGCGCCACAATTGCTGAACTGCGCGCCAGACGCGACAAAGACGTACACCGGGTGGCTATGGAGGCACTACTCAAAGCGGCCAACGAAAACACAAATACCATGCCTTATGTTTTAGACGCAGTTAGGGCCCTCGCAACTGTAGGTGAGATTTGCGATACATTAAAGGGAGCTTGGGGCACCTATGACGAGGCGCCCTCCGTCTAGCTAATAAAGGATAGAGCTACAACTAATGGATGATCGCATCCGGGTATTGATCGCCAAACCTGGCCTTGACGGCCACGACCGAGGCGCGAAAGTAATTGCCCGGGCTCTCCGCGATGCCGGCATGGAAGTGATCTATACAGGACTCCGTCAGACTCCTGAAATGATCGTCAATGCCTCACTCCAGGAGGATGTTCAAGTAATCGGTCTTTCCATCTTGTCCGGTGCACACAATGCGATCGTGCCGCGGCTGATGGAGTTGCTCAAGGAAAAAGATATGACGGATGTCATGGTTATTCTTGGTGGCATCATACCCGATGAAGACGTAGTAGTTATGAAAAAGCTGGGAGTTTCGGCTGTCTTTCAGCCAGGTGCATCACTCGAAGAAATTGTCCGCTTTATCCGCGGTAATGTGAAGCAAGTGGTATGACGGCCGCAAGCGAAAGATAAAGTTACTCATGCAAGACAAAATAAACGTCGCAGTATTTGTCGATTACGACAACATTGAGATCGGCGTAAAGTCCACACTCCGCCGTGAATTTGATGTGGCCCTCTGTATTGAAGCCCTGAAGGAACGCGGTGACATAGTTGCCAAGTTCGCTTACGCCAATTGGGGCCGCCAGGAAGAAGCCACCAGACAGATGGCGCAAAACGCCGTGCAGATGGTGCAGCGGCTGCCAAGCCCGCGCGGAGATAAAAACGGAGCCGATATCAACCTCGCGCTCGACGCCCTGGAAATGGCTTTCACGCACTCCCATGTGAATGCGTTCGCCATCATCAGCGGCGATAGCGATTTTATCCCGCTGCTGAATAAGCTCAAAGAATACGGCAAGACTGTATACATTGTCGGGGGCAAGGCGTTTACGTCAACCATCCTCCAACAGAATTGCCACGAGTTCATCAGCTACGAATCGTTGTTGGACGATCCGAAGAACGCAGGCCGCGTCGAACCGAGAGATTTCCGTGACCGTCCCGATCGCGGTGTCGAGCGCAAGGAATTCGATAAGGATCGCCCGAAGGATCAGCAGCCGCAACAGCAACAGCCGCCACAGCCCAAGAAGGAATTCCGTCCACGCCCGGCCCCGCTGGAACTGACGCAGGCCATGCCACTTGTGGAGCGGGCATTGCAGGTTCTCGAACGCCGCGAAGTGCAGCCGCAGCTTGGTTTGCTTAAAAGCACCATGCTCCAGCTTGACCCAAGCTTTAGCGAAAAGGCCTACGGTTGCTCCAGCTTTTCCGACTTTGTCGATAAGCTGAAAAAAGCCGACTTGGTTAATGTAGGTGGTAGCGAAGGCCGCTACACAATTCAACGCAAAGGCCATGGAGCCAAAGATCGCTTTGCCCCGCGTCCGGAAGAAGCTTTGCAGCCGCTTCGTGAAGT
>JBBRJC010000523.1:0-3746 GCA_038220135.1 Bryobacterales bacterium
ATTCTTCCATCACTCGCATCAAATGCACTGCCGCCGCAGATTGTTCTGGCGGGCATATTTCAGGCCAGCGATTGTGGCGGATGCAATCCAAAAAATAGCTGATTTCCGCTTCGTAGCCATCCACGCCGCTATCAGGCAAAACATGTTCTTCGCCGTCGTTCTTGTAAAGCGTTGGAACTCGCCCAAGAGAACTGTAATCCACCGTCCCGCCGTCTGCTGAAACCGTATATTCCATCGAAAACGGATAAGCTTTTCGATGATACCAGCCGCCTGTGATCACCACGTCGTTAATGCCTTCGTAAGTGAGCGAAGCACTCATTGTATCCATGCCCGCTTCCAGCTCGACGTAACCCAATGCACTAACTGCTTGTGGCGGGCCGAACAGATGCAGGCACATATCCACATCGTGAATCAGCAAATCAAACACGCCACCACCGCTTTTTGCAGCGTCAAACGACCACTTACCCCAAGCCGGAGCAGCGCAGCGGCGGCGGAAAATAGCGGACCGAACCTTGCCAAGTTCACCTTTCTGCAACTGCTCCCGTAGCACCGTGTAGGCCGGAAAAAATCGCAATACCTGTGCCACCATGAGAACCAGCTTTTGCTTTTTGGCCTCGGCAATCATCGCATGGCATTGTGAAACATCAAGCGCCATCGGCTTTTCAACAAACACGTGCTTGCCTGCGCGCAGCGCGTCAATTGCTACCGGTGCATGCTGATCGGATGGCAGGCAAATATCTATAGCATCAATGTCAGGGTCGGCAATGGCTTCGTTGACGTTTCGATACTTTCGGACATTTGAAAAATCGAACTTCTCGCCCGGTCCTCCCAAGTTGCCTTGAATGGCACTCAAGTCACCGGACAGTTTGCCTTCGTCGCTACTTACCACGGCAACCAGTTCCGCATCAGGCAGGTTGCGCAAAGCCTTCAAGTGAGTACTGCCCATGAAGCCCAAGCCTGCAACTGCGATCTTAATTTTCGGCATCTTCTATAGAATACAAGGTGGCGTGACAAAGGACCATCTTAGTCCAGTGATCTTGAGTTGCAGCTACGCCTTGGCTTTCTTGATCTCTTCAATCAAAGCGGGCACCACTTCAAACAAGTCCCCCACAATGCCATAATCCGCTACTTCAAAGATCGGCGCGTTGGCATCTTTATTAATCGCCACAATGCACTTGGCGCCCTTCATGCCCACCAGATGTTGGATCGCCCCGCTAATCCCAATGGCCATATAAACCTTGGGTGCAACCGTCTGCCCGGAACTGCCAACCTGGCGTTCCATCGGTAACCAGCCGTTGTCGATGATCGGCCTTGATGCCGCAAGTTCCGCACCAAACGCAGCCGCCAGCTCTTCCACGATGTGGATATTTTCCTTTTCCTTGATGCCGCGTCCAACACTGACAATCAAATCCGCAGCCGTCAAATCCACAGCCCGTGCCGCTTCCCGGAACGGAGCTTCCGGCTTCAACCGCGCCGACGCATCAGCGGTAATCGCAAATGCCTCAACCGCCGCCGTGCCAGCTTCCAGCGAATCAGCACGATAAGCGCCAGCCTGAATGGAGATGAACTTCGGGCCATCACCGCCCAGCGCCAGATCAATATTCAATTTGCCTTGAAAAAGTTGACGAACCAACACCAGCGCATCGCCCTCAACGCGCCAGCGCACCACATCACTCACCAGTACTTTGCCGAATCGCGTGGCCAATTTCGGTGCGAAATCGCGCACCTGATAGGTGTGTGGAAACAGCACGTAAGTGGGCTTCACATGGTCGATCAATTGCTTGAATGCGGCAGTGAAAGCATCGGGCGTGTAATCCATGGCGGCAATCGTGTAAACACGATCCAGCTTCGCCTCAGCCGCTTCCTTCGCCTCGCCAATAACCGCAGCCGCAACGGGCAACCCCAGCGCCTGGCCCAACTGCTGGCCGGCAGCCAGAGTCTCCCAACCCATACGGTGCCAATTGCCACCAGTCTGTTCCAGCAGGACGAGGATACTCATATAACCCTGACCTCAAACTTCAACTTTTCAACCAGCTTTGCGGCCACTTCTTTTGCTGGACCTTCAAATATTTGTGCCTGCTTGGTGCGGCTCGGCGTATAAACTTTCAAAGTCTGTACCTGCGCTTCAGGCAACCCGCCAAGATCCGCTGCTTTCAACGTTTTCACTTCCTTGGTCTTTGCCTTTTTGATGCCCATCAACGTTGCATAACGAAGCTTGTTGATACCGCTTTGAATGGTCAACACCGCAGGCAACGGCATAGTCACATGTTGGAACCAGCCATCTTCCAATTCCCGTTTCACGCGGATGTTGCCATCCACTTTTTCAACCGCCATGATCAAAGTTCCATGTGGCATTGCCAGCAGCTCTGCAATCACAACGCCAGTTTGGCCGGAACCTAAATCGTCAGACTGCAAACCAGTCAAAACAAGATCGGGTTGTTCAGCCTTTATCGCAGCCGCAAGCAACTTGGAAAGACCCAGAGAATCGAGCCCGCCAAGGGAAGTTTCTTCGATATGAATCGCCCGGTCCGCGCCCTTTGCCAAGGCTTCGCGAATGGTTTGCGAAACACGGCCCGGCCCTGCGGAAATGGCCACCACCTCACCACCATGCTTTTCCTTCAACTGCAAGGCTTCTTCCAACGCATACGCGTCGGGTTCATTGATTTCGTAGGTCAGGTCGTTATCCTGAATCCACTGCCCGGAGGCGTCGACGCGTAACTGTGAGTCACGCGCCGGTACCTGCTTGATGGCGACCAGAATCTTCATATGGAGTTATTCCGTATAGCGCTTGAAAATCAAACTACCGTTTGTTCCACCAAATCCAAATGAATTCGACAGCGCGTAGTCGATCTTCATTGGTCTGGGAGTAGTTGGAACATAATCGAGGTCGCAACCTTCAGCGGGGTTCTGAAGGTTCATTGTTGGAGGTGCCAACTGGTTCATGATAGCCAGCACTGTAATGCCCGCCTCAAGTCCACCAGCCCCACCCAACAAATGGCCCGTCATAGATTTTGTCGAACTGACTGCCAACTGCCTGGCATGGTCCCCAAAGCAGCGCTTGATCGCCGTTGTCTCAATGCGATCCCCCACTTCTGTGGATGTCCCGTGGGCGTTAATATAATCGATGTCCGACGGTTGAAGGCCCGCATCTTTCAACGCAGCGCGCATTACGCGGAAGGCTCCATCGCCGTCTTCGGCTGGGGAGGTGATGTGATAGGCATCTCCGCTCATACCGTACCCGACAATTTCAGCCAAAATTGTTGCGCCGCGTTTCTTTGCGAACTCCAATTCTTCCAGAATCAAAATACCAGCGCCTTCACCAATTACGAAACCATCGCGATCACGATCCCACGGCCGTGATGCCGTTGCCGGATCATCGTTGCGGGTGGACAATGCGCGCATGGCCGCAAAGCCGCCAACACACAAAGGCGTGATGGTTGCTTCAGCGCCGCCGCAAATCATTACCTCTGCCGCACCCCGTTCAATCAGCTTGTAAGAATCACCAACAGCATGCGCCCCTGTGGTACAGGCAGTGGCTGCTGCGGAATTTGGTCCCTTCGCCCCAAACCGGATCGAAACATAACCCGACCCCAGATTGATTATTGTGGAGGGAATAAAGAATGGCGAAATTTTTCCCGGACCGCCCTCGAGAAGCTTCTTGTGTTCGCGTTCGATCACCTCAAAGCCACCGATACCGCTGCCGATATAAACGCCTACTTCTTCTGCAATCTCCGGGGTTACTTTCA
>JBBRJC010000524.1:0-3738 GCA_038220135.1 Bryobacterales bacterium
GCTTCCAACGCTACGGCTGCTGAGCCCGATCGCGATCCTGTTTCCATCGAAGACTTCCTGTTCACTGTCTATAACCAATTGGGAATCAATGCTAACGACCGTTTAGTGGCTCCCGGCGGCAGGCCGGTGGACATCATTCGCGGCGGCCAACTGATCAAAGGTTTGATCGCGTAATCGGGATTCATAATCATGCGGCGATCTTTTCTGTTGGTCTTTTTAGCAATTTCTGGATTCAGCGTTTTTGCAGAACAGCACATGGTGGAGTATCTATTACCACGTGGCGCCGGGCGTGGCGAAAAGCTGGAAGTCACCTTCAATGGCCTCGATCTGAAAGACCCCCGCGAAGTAGTTTTCTATCAGCATGGCATCAAAGCCACCAACTTTTCACTTTCACAAGACCAGCCGCGGCAACGCATTGGCAATGGTGGGGCGGTAGACCGGCGCATCACCGTACAATTTGAAATCGCACCAGATTGCCCCCTTGGCGAACACTCGCTGCGTCTGCGTACTGCAACATCTTTAAGCGAAGTGGTCACGTTCTGGGTCTCACCGTTTCCCACGGTCAAGGAAGCCGAAAAGACAATCGGCGAGAACGATTCCATCGAAAAGGCGCAGCCCGTTGCGCTCAACTCTACCGTTTCTGGCGAAATTCTTCCCGGCGAAGCGATGGATCGTGACTTCTATCGTGTCGAGGCCAAGCGCGGTCAACGCCTCTCGGTTGAGGTTGATTCCATCCGTCTCGGCACGCTCCACTATGAAGGCGAAAGCGATCTTACCGTGCGCATTCTTAATGCAGCCGGTAAGCAGTTGGCAAAGAATGACGATAACGCGTTGAACGTGATGGATCCGTTGCTCACCTACATTGCGCCTGAAGATGGGGCCTACTTCATTGAAATCAAGCAGCAGCTTTTTACTGCTTCCAGAAACGCCATGTACCGCGCACACATTGGCGATTTCGTGCGACCGATGGCTGTATATCCAGCCGGCGGAAAAGTGGGCGAAACAATTGCGGCACGGCTGATCGGCGATGCGGCGGGCGATACAAAAGCATTGATCGAACTACCAAAGACGGCAGGCACCTATAACTATTTCGCGGGAGAAGCGGGGCATCAGCCGCCATCCGCCAACCCGCTGCGAGTCTCTACATACCCCAACGTTCTTGAAAACGGCACCGATGAAGTCACTCGGGTTTCCACTCTGCCCGCTGCACTCAATGGCATCATCGCCACTAAGGGCGAGACTGATAAATTCACATTCATTGCGAAAAAGGGCGACAGCTACCGTATTCGAGTATATGGCCGCAGCCTCGGCTCGCCCATTGATCCGAAGATTTGGGTTCGTTCCGCAAAAGACAACAAGCTGGTGGTGCAGGCTGACGATTCTACACTTACTGAACTTGGTCTGGTCTCTTCGCGGACGCAGTGGCATATTAAAGGTCAACTCGATCCGGCAATAGCATTGAAGATTCCCGCTGATGGAGAATACACTTTGGGTGTTGAAGATACGCGTGGCCAGGGTGGCCCTGCCTTCGTCTATCGCGCTGAAATTGAGCCGGTGACTGACGTCTACTATTCCCATATCACCTATCGCGAAGGCTACCAGATCCCACGTCTCACCGGCCTTATTATTCCGCAAGGCACACAATGGACGATTGACGTTCAAGTGGCCGCAGGCCTGGGTAATAGCTATAAAGGGGAACTGGAATTGGAAGCCATTGGCCTTCCTCGTGGTGTGAAGATGATCGCCCCCCATTACCTGCCAGGCATGACCGCAGTACCAGTGCAATTTGTTGCCGCAGCAGATGCAGAAATGCAATCGGCACTCATCGAATTACGCGTCAAGGCGGTCGACTCGAAAATAAAGTTGGATACCGGATCGCGCTACGGATTGGGCTTGGTTAACCGTCGTGGCCAACTCCCTCTACACTTCGTATTCCTCGATAAATATGCGCTTGCAGTTACCAAGCCTGCACCCTTCCACATTGAAATGGAGCAGCCGGACATCGCCCTGGCGCAAAACGGTGAACTGGCTTTGAATGTGAAAGTGGTGAGGCACGAAGGCTTTGAAGGCACTGTAGAAATTCAACCTGACTGGCTTCCACAAGGGGTTTCTAAAGAAAGCGTAGTCACTGTAGCCAAAGATAAGACCGAAGCGAAATTCACGATTAGCGCCGATGCGAAGGCCAAGGCCGGCGAATTCCTGATCGCTATGAACGCCACTACAACCGAAGGCGATGCGTTCAGTGGTGTTGGCCGCATTCGCGCTTCTTCACCATTTATCAAACTTAAAATTGCCGAACCCTATCTTGCCATCACACTGCAACGTGCGACGCTGGAACGTGGACACAAGGGCCAAATCATCGGCACGCTAAAACACAACAAACCATTTCCCGGCAAGGCAGTAGTTACGTTGAAGCGTCTGCCGAACGGTGTAAAGCTAGCGGGAAGTGCGCCGGAAATTACAGCGGCCGATCAGCAGGTTATTTTTGACGTTGAAGCAAGCGAAGACGCGCTGGCCGGCCTTTATAAAGAGATCACGTGTGAAGTGACGGTGAAGGAAAACGGCCAGTCAATCAGGCAGCAAACTGGTTCCGGCATTCTTCGCGTCGATGACACACGCGCACGGACGGCATTGAAATGAGGGCTGTCTTAAACGTTCTTGATACGTGGCGCGGACACGTGTGTCGGCCACTTGCAATAGGGCTGCTCACAGCCGCATCAGCATTGGCCGCGCGAGATACAACCGCCGTTCCAAGCTTCCGGCTAGATGTCATGCCCGTATTCTTCCGCGCCGGTTGCAACAGCGGCGGATGCCATGGTGCAGCATCCGGCAAAGACGGCTTTCGTCTCTCTTTGTTCGGTTACGATCCGGCAGGCGATTACTTCCGCCTCACTCAGCAAATGGTTGGCCGCCGAATTGATGTGGCAGTGCCAGACCAAAGCCTGCTGCTTCTCAAAGCCCTTGGCAAAGTTCCGCACTCTGGTGGCCGCCGCTTCAAACCCGATAGCACTTATTACGACACACTGCTGCGGTGGATTGAAGCTGGCGCACCCGATGATGCGGCCACTACAACCACTACCGCAATAGCGATTGTTCCAGATAAGCTCGTCTTCACCGGCAAGGAACGCACACGTAAGCTGAAGGTGATGGCGACTTATTCCGACGGCACCCAACGCGACGTTACGCAGCTTGCCCTATACCTTAGCAACAATCCCGGCAATGCCAATATCGACGATCAAGGCATCGTCAAAGCAGGCACAAGCGGCGCAACTTATGTGTTCGCACGATTCGCAAAATTCACTACAGGCGCCGAAGTGATCGTGCTTCCCCAAAATGTTGCCTACCGCTGGCCCGGCACAAAACCCAACAATTACATCGACGAATTGGTGAACGCGAAACTAAAAAAACTGCGCATCCTTCCCAGCGCTCTTGCCAACGACGAGCAGTTCCTGCGCCGCCTTTATCTCGACCTTACAGGCATTCTTCCAACTGCCGATGAATATCGAAAGTTCATGGCCGACAAGACCATCGCCAAGCGCGCCAAGCTGATCGACGAATTGATGGAGCGCGAAGAATTCGCAGATCTGTGGGCAACCAAATGGGCCGAAACTTTGAAGGTCGCTGGTGATCCAAACGCGCAATTCGGCTCTGATCGCAAGGCCGCGCAAATGTACTATGACTGGATTCGCGAGCAAGTAAAAAACAATGCACCGCTTGATGAATTTGTTCGCGTTCAGG
>JBBRJC010000525.1:0-3734 GCA_038220135.1 Bryobacterales bacterium
CAACTTCACGGCCAATGGAACCCAACCCGGCCACGCCCAGCGTTTTGCCGCGCAGTTCATTGCCCATAAACTTCTTCTTTTCCCACTTGCCGGCCTTGGTTGAAGCGCTAGCCTGCGGAATGGAACGGGCCATACACAGCATCAGCGCCAGGGTATGCTCAGCCACCGAAATAGCATTGCCGCCGGGTGTGTTCATCACCAAAACACCAGCAGCTGTGGCGGCAGGCAGATCGACATTATCGACCCCAACGCCCGCGCGGCCGATAATCTTCAGCTTTGGAGCCTTCGACAGCACATCTGCGTTTACCTTCACTGCGCTGCGCACAAACAACGCTTCTGCGTCGCCTAAGTGCGCGGCATATTCCTTGGGGTTTGAGACAATGACGTCCCACCCAGCCTGGGCCTTCAGCAATTCAATGCCGGCGGCGGCCATCGGTTCAGCAACTAAAATTTTCATGCGTAGTCTTAAATTATGATTCGGATTTATATTGGTTGGGAGTAAGCCGGCTTACTCTTCAAAGTAGGCTGCGGCGTTGAAAAATAGACATCGGCATTGGAAGATCTCAGCTGTCGAAAAGCTGGAAATTGAAAGGTGAGGGACCGGACCCTGAGGGAGCAGCTTGGCTTCTTAAAATGCATGATGTCGGGGTGAACTTATAGAATAGCAAATACGATGGCACTCCTAGAAAAACTCCAGAAGGATATGGTTGAAGCAATGAAGGCCCGCCAAGCCCCAAGGCTCGACGCAATCCGCATGATCAAGTCGGCCCTGCAAAAATTCCAAATCGATTCGATGAAACCGCTCGACGAAGCGACGGAGATGCAGGTGCTCAATACATTACTGAAACAGCGCAAGGAAGCGGTGGAATTGTACACCACTGCGGGGCGTATGGACCTCGCTGACAAGGAAGCGGCGGAACAAACGCTGATCGAAGGCTACCTTCCAGGCCTCGCCAGCGACGCGGATATTGAGGAAGCAATCAACGCCGCAATGGCGGAAAACCCGGATGCAACAGCTAAACAAATGGGTGTGGTGATGAAGGCCGCACAGGCAAAATTGACCGGCAAGCGCGTGGATGGCAAGGCTCTAAGCGAAAAAGTGCGGGCAAAGTTGAGCTAAATGGCCGTGCATGGCGGGCAACGATGTGGCCGGAGTTATCGGCGACGCCCGTTCACTGCGGATCAGGTTGGTACAGACGCGCCCAACCTTCCTCGTCAGCATAGAGCTCGCGCAATAGCAATGGCACATCGGCATGGTCTCCATACCATATCGGTGACACCCTAACCGGTCGAAGGAGGTCGCTCATCAGTGTGCGGGCACCATCTTCCTTCGGTGCTTTCAGCAGAGCATAATGTAGGCGTTTACCGCCCTTGCTAGGCTTTCCTTCCTCGTCTTCCGCCCGATTGATCTCTGCTATTGACCAATAGAGCAGCCGACGTACGTTATCGTCAGTCATCGAAGTTCCGATGAAGAGGAAAGGATACTCGCGGAACAGGAATAGTGGCGTGTACGTGAATATGGAAGATAGCTCTCGATAGACCGCATGATATTGGAGGTCGGTGAATATCAACTTGTCCGCAGCTTCTTTAGTCCGCGTCCGCTTATGGTCGTATCGAATCATCCCGTGTAAATAGTAGAGGTTGGTCCTTCCGGGTGTCGGGCTAGCCGACGCACGCTCTACACTGCGCAGAATGTGCGTTTCGAATGCCCTATAGGTGTATTGGCGCAACAGCGTATCCACGTTTGTCGTCAGAATCGCTTTCACGCGGGGATTGGGCGAATACTTCTGGCCATCAAAATGAGCTGTGAATGCGCCCACAGCAGCGAGTGTCGGATTTTTCGCGCGCACCTCTTTCTGGAAGTTCTCTCCAATGCCGTCGATCCATAGCGGCAAATCCAGATCCTGGTAGAGAGTTTGCCGTAATGACTCTGTGAAGGTATCACCGAGTTTCTCGTGCGCCCAGGTTAGTATTGTAGGCAAGCTGAAACCCATCGCGCGGAGTTCAAGATATTTCTTTTCACCGCCTTTTATCTTGCTCATGACCCGCTGCGTGATGGTGTCCCAGCCTGGCATTCCACTGTCATAGGACACTCCCAGTCCTGTAAATAGCCCAATTCCCAACTTGCGGTAAGCTTTTTTGAGTTCCTTAAATGTTTTCTTGTCATCATCAGACAAACAATCATTAAATTCGCGCATTGCGCCAGTATATATCAATACCTACGCATCTTTATCTTGTCTTAAGACTTTACTGTATAGCTCTTTGACATCCAAGTTGGATCCGGCCGATACAGCAGTGTCAGTGAATACGTCCGTGACCTCATCAGAATTGATGAGAAGCGCAAAGCTCAAGAAAAGTTGGAAGCACTTCTGATGGAAGGCATCCAAAGTGGTGAGCCAACCCAGATGACCCGCCAGGATTGGAGCGACATCCGCGCCGAGGCACTCAAACAGTTCGAGGCTCGCAAAGCGCGGAAGTCGGCCTAATGGCCCAAGTTCGCAAACGCGAGTCCGCAAAGGTTTAGTAAGCCGAGAACGCCGACGTTGAAACGGCCGGCCGTTCAGCCCGAAGGTGGACACCGCATTTTTGTGACGAAGCCCGAACTTCAAGGCATGCGTCGCTTTCCATTCAAGCTCCCTGCAAGTCCGCCTCAATAACAGAAATTGACATTTTATGCACCTGGGTGTACTCTCGTGCTTGAATCATCCGGAGGCTTAGATGAACATCTCCCTGACCCCAGAACTGGATCAGTTCGTCAATGACAAGGTGAAGACAGGCATGTATCAAACCGCCAGCGAAGTAATTCGTGAAGGTCTTCGATTGCTTCGTGAGCGCGACCAGCGTGTGGAGGCTCTGCGCCGCGATGTTCGTGCCGGATTCGAAGCCGTCGAGCGTGGTGAGTTTACCGACTACGACGAGAACAATATCAACGAACTCGCAGATCGCGTTAAGGCCAGAGGGCGCAAGCGCCTTGCTGAAGAAGGACTCAAAACCGGCACACGATGAAACGTATCCGCGTTTCTAGATTGGCTGAACGAGACCTTGACGATATCTGGTACGAGATCGCCAAGAGGTCCGGCAGCATCGATATCGCAAGCACAGTGGTTGATTCCATCACTGACGTGTTCCCTCTGTTTGCGAAAAATCCCGAGGCCGGGCGCCGTCGTGATGAGCTTGAGCTTGGGGTGCGCAGTTTCCCAGTTGCAAACTACGTGATCCACTACCGACAGAGCGGACCTCATCTCGTTATCTCCCGGGTCATTCACGGAATGCGGGATCAGAAAAATGCCCTTCGAGAAACGGATCGATTCGAATCACCCTCCTGAACCTCTAATTGCGGCTCTGTTGCGCAAAACGACCCCGTTATCCGAACATCCTGCCAAAACCACGAGGCGCCCCACAAGCAGTCACAAGGATTTCAGAAATATTATCCCCAATCGAATCAACCCCACCCATTCAGCCCATCCCCGACTCGAAACATCCCCATGCTACGCTTGAAGGTAGAAAAGGCAGCCCGCCGTGGCTGCCTTTTCCGCGTTCGAAGCTATCGAACAAACAAACCCAAATTTAAGGAATCGCACATGTCAACCGTCGCACAAACCACCGCCAACCAACTGAACGCCCAACTCTCCACCGGCCCCCGTACCCCAGAAGGCAAATCCGCCTCCTCCCATAACTCAACCAAACACGGCCTAACCTGCGCCTACCCGGTAATCCGCTCTGAAGAAGAACGA
>JBBRJC010000526.1:0-3727 GCA_038220135.1 Bryobacterales bacterium
CACTGCCGCACAGCGCACTGGTGATTTTTCGCAACGGACCCCAGCCATCATCGATCCAGACAGCGGCCTGCCATTTCCTGGTGGCATAATTCCAGCTAATCGAATTAGTCCACAAGCAAAGGCCTTGCTCAGCTTCTACCCATTGCCGAACTTCTCGGGCAGTTCGCGCTACAACTATCAGATTCCCGTTCTTGGCGCGCTCCATCAGGACAGCTTGCAAACCCGCGCCAGTAAAGGTATCGGGAAGAAGGATCAACTTTCGGGTCAATTCGCCTATCAAAGCACACGTTCGGACGACGCGAATTTACTGGGCTTTTTAGACACTGCCAACACTGCCGGGCTAACGTCGAATATCAGTTGGCGTCACACCTATAAGCCGCGTTTGTTTGTTACCTTGGGCTATCAATTCAGCCGCTTCACTGCCCGTAATGTGCCCTTCTTTGCGAACCGGCAAAATGTTTCGGGCAATGCTGGCATCACTGGAAATAATCAGGAGCCCACAAATTGGGGTCCGCCCAATTTGAATTTTGCAGGCGGTATCAGCTCGCTCTTCGACGTTCAATCCAGCTTCACTCGCAACGAAACCAACGGTCTTTCCGTCGAGGCTTTCTACTACCGGGGCCGGCACAATTTCACCTTCGGCGGGGACTTCCGCAAGATACAATCGAACCTGCTTTCGCAGCAGGATCCACGCGGCTCATTCACGTTCACCGGCACATCCACTGGCACGCAATCCGATTTTGCCAGCTTCCTGCTGGGCAAGCCAGACACCAGTTCCATCGCTTATGGCAACGCCGATAAGTACCTGCGCTCCTCTGCTTCCGATCTGTTCTTTACTGACGATTGGCGCATCGGTCCGGGGCTCACGATCAATGCTGGGGCCCGTTGGGAATACGGCTCTCCAATTACCGAACGTTATGGCCGGCTGGTAAATCTCGATATCTCTCCCGGCTTTACTGCCCAGGTGCCAGTGATCGGGACCAGTCCGACTGGCGCACTTACGAGCCGTCACTATACTGCCTCTTTAGTTGAACCGACGAAGAACGCATTGCAACCGCGCATCGGCCTGTCGTGGCGTCCGCTTCCAGCTTCGTCAATGGTGATTCGCGGCGGGTATGGCATCTACTACAACACTTCGGCCTATCAGTTAATCGCGCGGCAAATGTCGCAGCAGGCGCCGCTGTCGCGCAGTTTAAGCGTTGCCAACACTGCTGCCAATCCGCTTACATTGGCTGACGGCTTCAAGACTTCCAGTGCCACCACGCCAACCACTTTCGCCATTGATCCCGATTTCCGCGTTGGCTATGCGCAAAACTGGCAGCTATCTGTTCAACGCGATCTGCCTCATTCGCTGATCGTCACCGGCACCTACCTCGGCATCAAAGGCACGCGCGGTGTGCAACAATCTTTGCCGAACACGTTCCCTGAGGGCGCGCCGAATTTGTGTCCAAGTTGCCCGCGCGGATTTACCTACTTAAGCTCCAACGGAAATTCAACACGCCAGGCGGGAACCGTGCAACTGCGCCGCCGTATGAGCCGTGGCTTCACCGCCAGCGCCCAATATACTTATGCCAAAGCAATTGACGATTCTGCTCTTGGCGGACGTGGACAAGGCGGTTCACTGATCGCGCAAAACTGGCTCAACCTACGTGCGGAACGCGGCCTTTCCAACTTCGACCAACGCCACGTACTTTCGTTGAACACGCAATATTCAACCGGCATGGGCGCAGCAGGCGGGGCGTTGATGCGCGGCAAACGCGGCATGCTTTTCCGCGGCTGGACGGCCGTTGCGCAAATCAATTCCGGTAGCGGATTGCCCTTGAACCCAACCTACATTGCCGCCGTAACCGGCACCGGTGTTACCAGCAGCGTTCGGCCAGATTTTACAGGCCTGTCCGTTTACGACGCGCCTTCCGGCCTATCGCTGAACCCAGCCGCATTCGCAGTACCGGTGCGCGGCCAGTGGGGAAATGCCGGACGCAATTCGCTTCGTGGCCCGGTGCAATTTACTACGGTCGCATCAGCTTCACGCACTTTCCGTCTCACTGACAAGTACAATATGGATCTCCGGATCGACTCCACCAACCCTATCAATCACGTTACCTTTCCCAGTTGGAACGCGAATATAACCAGTGCGCAATTCGGTTTGCCGATGACGGCCAACGCCATGCGCAGCCTGCAAACAACCATCCGGGTGAGGTTCTAAATCATGCGCTATATCGTACTGCTATTCGCCGCAACATTGGCCTACGCCCAAACCGACGTGCTGTTCAAATCCAGCACGCAATTGGTAGTGGAAACGGTGGTTGTGAAAGATAAGAGCGGCAAGCAAATAGAAGGGCTCACCGCGAAAGATTTCACCATCACCGAAGACGGCGCACCACAGGCGATCAAATTCTTCGAATTCCAAAAAGTTGTAGAGCAAGACGGACCAATCGTTGAGCCACCCAAAGTACAAGCTATCGCCCGCCTCACACACACGCAAATTTCACCCGAGCCAGTGGGTACAACCAAGTACCGCGATCATCGTTTGCTGGCCCTCTATTTCGACCTGACAGCCATGCAGTTGCCAGACCAAGTACGTGCATTAAAAGCAGCACAGCAGTTTGTTCGCAAATCGATGACCGGCGCCGATCTGATGGCGATCATGACCTTCACCGGTGGAGCCGTGCAGGTGCTGGTAGATTTTACGGCGGACAAGGAACGGCTGGAAGCTACGATTCTTACGCTTATCGTGGGCGAAGATGAAAACGCTCCGCCCGCTCCTTCAGACATCGACACGGGTGCCGCCTTCGGCCAGGACGACGGTGAATTCAACGTGTTCAACACAGACCGTCAACTATCGGCATTACAAACTGCGGCGCGCATGCTTGGCCAGCTCAGCGAAAAGAAATCGCTCATTTATTTCGCCAGCGGCCTGCGCTTGAACGGTGTTGATAATCAGGCGCAGTTGAATGCAACGATCAATGCTGCCGTTCGTGCTGGAGTATCTTTCTGGCCGGTTGATGCGCGTGGACTTCTGGCCGAAGCACCGATGGGCGATGCGTCAAAAGGCTCCCCTGGCGGCATCGGCATGTATACAGGTGCTACGGCCATGGCCACTTCATCCAACTTCCAACGCTCGCAGGATACACTTTACACGCTCGCTTCCGACACTGGCGGCAAGGCACTTCTGAACAGCAACGATCTTGCAGCAGGCATTATCCAGGCGCAAAAATCGGTGACCAGCTACTACATTCTTGGCTACTACACCACCAACGAAAACCTGGATGGAAAATTCCGCCGCGTGAAGGTGACCTTAAACAACGGTCTGCAGGCGAGCCTCGATTACCGTCAGGGCTACTACGCCGGCAAGCAGTTCAACAAGTTCACAGTGGCTGATAAAGAGCGTCAACTGGAAGACGCTCTAATGTTGGGCGACCCGATTACGGAGCTGACCATAGCCATGGAAACCGGCTTCTTCCAACTCAATCGCGCCGAATATTATGTGCCGCTTATTGTGAAGATTCCGGGGCGCGAACTGGCCCTTGCCCGCAAGGGTGGAGCGGAGCGAACCCGCATCGATTTTATTGGCGAAATCAAAGATGAGTTCGGGTCAACCATTCAAAATGTACGCGACAAAGTGGACATCAAACTGACCGATGCAACTGCCGCCGAACTCTCTCAACGGCCCATTCAATACGATACTGGCTTTACGCTTCTTCCCGGCAAATACGTGCTGAAGTTT